>CARUOB010000033.1:11112-21798 GCA_949076555.1 uncultured Lachnospiraceae bacterium
GGGTTGTGAAGGTCGTGGGCGGCGGCGCGCTAAAGTCGCTTGAATCCGTACATATTATTCCGCAGAAATTGCTGCCGTTTGCACCGCAATACGATGCATTGCCTGTCACCAAGGGATTTACGAAAGCTGAGGAGGATGCGATTACTTATCAGTGGACGGTCAGAGTGGAAGGCGGGGGCAGAGAGCTTTCCGATGTGGTGGGGCCTTTTGCGGACAATGAGAAGACGTTATCGTTGACCATCAAGAATCCAGAAGCGAATTTCGGCATAATGCTGGACATTACGGTGGAAGCCTATTCCGATATCACCGGGGAGAAGAGAACGGACAGGGTGAAATATCTGATTCCCAATAACGGCGCTGCAGAAGGCGATGCCAGTATGGAACGCGGAAAGCTGGTATATGATAGTACCTTTTTCACAATGACGGATAAGGGTGCGGCAGATTTTATGTTTGCCTACTGTTTCTGTGATGAATATGGCAATCCCATATCAAGTTTCAGCGATATAAAAGGAAATATAATCCCACAGTGGCGTGAGTATACAAGTACCCCATCTGAATACGATCAGTGGTTAAAGTATGTGCAATTGGAGCCTTTGGGGGACAATGGGTATGGGTATAGCTATCGGCTTGGTTTTGAGAGCAGCCTGCCTCCACTGCAGGAATACTATGTGATGGTGCAATGCAAATATGTCGGTCAGAAAGAGAATGGGCTTACCGATACATGGTATCGCGAGCGTATCCACTATATTCCGGCAGTAAAGATTTACGGAAAGACGCTTTATAATGCAGATATCGAAAATGCTCCGAATCCGATGACTGCGTGGAATCCGTTTGTATTTGTCTATACGATGGAGGGCTTTTATGGGAATATTTGGGCTGACGATAAACTGGCGGAATACAAAATTGAAAACCTTGATTTTGAAGCGCCGGAAGGGGTGGAGGTCACACCGGAGGTACAACAGACGACCGTTAGTAATCTTGAAAGCAATTTGATGAGGGCGCAGGGCGTATGGCATGTTACTTGCAGCGGCAATCAAGATTTAAATGTTGTGAAGAATCAGATCAAGTTTAAGAGTCTGACAATCAGAGTATCGTTAAAAGACAACCCGAGTATCAACGCGCTGGTGACGATCATTTTTGAATAACGTAACAGTCAATTCATCTAAACGGTGATGGGAAGTGACAGAATGAAAAGAATGATACAAAACAAAAAGAACCTGAAAAGCAGGCGTTTTGCAGCGGCGGCAGTGGCGGGACTGTCCGCTGCCGCTGTTGTCATTACATCCGTATTGTCCGGCGCGATCGAGGTGGAAGCGGCGGATACGCTGCTTGGCATTGAAAAACTGCGTTCCCGCTATATGGAAAGCGGGAGTGAATTTGTCATTCTCGAAGTCGTACCGGATCGGAAGGCGGCGGAGATTGGCTATCTGGTGGGCGGATATGAACCGCTCCTTGGCGAGTGGGACGAGGAGAAGCAGGTCTGGAAGAGCTGGCGGGATATGCTGTGTGATCTGCCACAGACGAGGCGCAAGGACTTTATCGAGGGAAAGAAGGCAGAGCTTCGGGCGTATTATAAGGAGCACGGATTGACAGAAGCGTTTCCCGTGGAAGCCGTGGCGGCGGAATACGAGGAGGGGGAGCCGAAGCAGGATGGCTTTGAGAAGATCGTGTCCGACGGCAGTAAGAGAACGGGCTGGTTTGAGAAGATCGGGGACACGCCGGAGGAAGGGACAGAAAGATATCAGGCCGCCTTCGGATACAACGGTTTGTATAACAGCAGTTATGAGTTTTACGAGGATGTCTTGTATTATAATGTGTTAAGCGCTACAAAGATAGACGAAAATCTGGCTGGCGGCATAGCGGAAGACAGACCGATCTACACGAAACAAGATAAAGATGTCTATGAATACTGCGGGACATGGGGAGAAATCAACGGTGCTGTTATGACTGCACTGGCCGAGGAGGACGACCGGGAAGCGCAGGAGGACGAGAAAGAGACCAGGCCGGATGAAGACAAAAACGGCGACGATGAAACCGGCGGCGGAAATGGCGACAGCAGCGACGACGCGACCAGCGGTGGGAAAGATGCCGGTGGCGGCAGTGAAAACGGTGGCGATGTGGCGGCGGCAGCGGTATCTGTGCCGGAAAGGATGCAGAAGAATCGGTGGATAAAGATGGTTGCGGATGGCGGCCCGGTTCAGGATGGCGACACAAAACCAGCGGATTCTGAGGAGGCGGCAGAGCCGGAAAAACCGGAGAATCCCAAAGAGCCGGGAGATACAGGGAACCAAGAGACCCCGTCACAGCCGGAAAACCCGGGGAATCCCGAGAACCCCACAGACCCGGAGAATCCCAAAGAGCCGGGGGACGCAGAGATTCCGGCAGACCCGGAGAACCCAGAAAACCCAGAAGACCCGGCAGATCCGGAGGAGCCGGAAGGGGATGAGCCTGCGGCGGATGATCCGGTTGAAAAGGATGAAAATAAGACGAACGCGTTTGCGCAGGAGAGCAGAGAATATTATCTGGTTGCTTTTAAAAAGGTGGACGATAATACAGAGCCGGCGGCGAATACGCCTATGTATTCCATAAGGAGCAAGGACGATATTGTTTTAAGCGAGGACGGCGAGTACGAATTTATAGAATGGGACGGAGCAGACGTGAATCAGGGCAGACAGGAATACACGTTTGCCGGTAAAGAAATCTGGTGCAGAAACACCTTTAAGAACAATGAGTGGTTTAAGAAATATGTCCTCAATATGGATACCCCGGATTATGGCAAATTCCGCATCAAGGTATTGACGTTTACCCCGCAGGAGCTTGGTGCGATGGAACAGATACCGAACTTCCATTTCCTGTATCTTAATTCCGGATTAAGGGTCAAAGAAGCGGTTTCGGACAACAGCACTGTCAGCGGAAACAACGGCGCAGGCGGCGATACGGAAAACGGCGGTGAAGGGGAGACGGCTCTCGAAGAATCCGTGAAATCGAGATTGTTTGCGGCTGATTCTTTGCCTGGGAAGTGGCGTAAACTGGTGGCGGATGGAAATGTGGATGAGAGCATCGGCGGCAGTGGCGATAGCAGCGGCACAGACCAGAAGGGGAACGGAGCAGGCGAAAACAGCGGCGAAACCCCGGACAACGGGAACGGAGCGGGCGAAAACAACGGCGAAACCCCGGACAATGGGAACGGCGCGGGTGAAAGCAGCGGCGGTTCTGCGGATAAAGGGGAAGGTACAGAGGATGACAATGTTTCCGGGGAAAGCAGTGTCTCCGAGAACAACGGCGGCGCCAAAGAGGACAGTGTCTCCGAAAACAGCAGCAGCTCTTTCAGGCAGACGGGCAATGTTTCCGGCAGTGTCAGCGATAATGATATCGGGGACACGGGGGCGTCTGCATACGGGCCGGATAACGATCTGTCCGGGGAACTGTTAAAATATTTCTTTGAAAAAGCGGTTGCAGGCGCGGTGCCGTGCCTGATCGATGGTTCTATTTTGTATGCAAAGGATCCAAGCGGAAGTATCATAGTCAACGAAAAGCTGGAAAGTACCAATATATTCAGGCTTTCGGCGATGCTCTGTCAGGAGAATCTGAGTGAGTGGTATGAAGACCACCACAATAATTACAATGCAATGACAACGGCGCAGTTGATGAAGGGGATTGTGGAGGACGCGGACAAAAACTTTGTGGAAGAGCATGTCTACTGCAGATTCGGCAACGGAACCGATTCTATCATCAACGACCGTTTCTCTGAACCGACGATTTATAAGGAGGGCGGCGAGATCGAGCCGGGTTTCCAGTGCGTGCTGGACGAGATCAGGCTGGAGAATCTGTACCGCGAGTCGGATACGTCGGGAAATTATAAACCGCTTCCCACTAAGATTTCGCAGGCCAAGGCGGTGCGCCACATTCTGAATTACGCGGACCGCAGGAAGGTAAAGGCGAAGGAGGAGATCAAAGTACTGGAGATTCAGCCTGCCATGGCGGATACGCCGGAGCTTACGCTGGACCAGATCAAGAAGTGGGCGCCCGATGTGGAGAAGGCAGAGATCACGGTTATGACGACTGCCGAGTTCATCGGTAAGATCGAGAAGCTCAACGAGACGTATGACTTGATCTATATTGGTACGAGCAAAGACCATCTGAATATGCGCTACTGGACAGACAGCAGCTACATAGGCAAGCCGGATAAGAATCATGTGGCGGCGGGGACGGTGTTTAATGACTCGGATATGGATGGGCTGATTTATCACAATATCGGCGACAAACGTGTGGTGACAGTGCCGATGTCGGGACTGCTGGATACGGAATATCCGAGCGGCAGCAGCGGAAATGGCTGGACTTATTTCTATAATTACACCAGATATGGCGGCAATGATATCTCCAGAGAGAAGATGGATGCGCTCCTATCCTTTATGGACGGCTCCTACCCGGTCATTATAGCGGATGATTTTCTGGAACAGCCGGTGACGGTTTTTGCGGACATAGAACACAAGGGCGCGCGCGTCAATCTGACGGAGGGCGAATATACGGAAAAGCAGCTTACTGCGCTCGGTGTGAAAAAACAGGATATTTCCTCTGTCAAGGTGAAGGAAGGCTATCGTTTGACGGTATTTGACGAGGATGGATATAAAGGAAACCAAGTGACTTTCACGGAGGACATTTCTGATCTTAAGAAGAAGGTGATAGGAGACGGAAATTGGGATAACAGAACGGTTTCCCTGCGGGTAGAGCGAGAGGAGGACGCGACACCTGAAAGGAAGATCGACGGGGATCATATCGACAACTGTACGTACTTGTATGAGTTTGTGGAAAAGGCAATGGAGGAGAAATATCTGAACTTCTATGCATGGGGAGATATTGCGGAAAATTCGGAGCTGTTTAAGTTCTATCTGAACCGGCCGAAGGTGAGACTGGAGGATAAGGCGGCAAACGGAGAGGTGAAAGAAGGCAGTAATATCTACTATATAGAATCGGATATCAACGGCAGGTACGAGCTGCAGTACAAGTTTAAGATTCAGAACGAAGGTACGGCGTCATACAGCACAAGGTATCAATGTAAACTCTACATTGACGTTAATTCCGACGGTAAGTTTTCCGGCTCGGAGGAGATCGAAGATATCGTATTGACGCAGGGCGGCAGTCAGGTATCGGCAGACAATCTTTACGCTGACAGGGAATATATGCTCTCGCGAGCGGTTCCCGTCGGATATAAAGGACTGCTTCCGTGGCGTGTGGAGATCACCCAGGCGGACAATCCGAATATCTATACATCCATGAGCGGATATACCAAGCTGCAGGGCATGGAGAAGGAGGTCTTAAAGATCTGTCAGATCACCAGAACCGGGAGATACGGCGCGGTGATCAATCTGCAAACGGAAGTAGCGCAGAAGGGAAATTTCTTTAATACGCTGATCTATGGCGGCGATTATGACAATGTTCACTACCCGGGTATTGCCGATGAGTTTGAATTGGATATTATTACGATTGATATTAATCAGTTCCATACGGAATATTATAAGAACAATAATTATCTGAAGGATTTTAATATGCTCATTCTGGGCTTCTCGGATATGTACGAAGACTTTGAAGGGGACGAAAAGAGCGGCCCTATGGGAGCGATTGTCGAGTTCATCAACAGCGGCAAGAGTGTTCTTCTCGGACACGATACCACCAGCTTTTTCAACAGCCCGGGCACGGGAAATGAAATCAAGGGCTATCCGTGGAGACATTTAAACTCTCTTAGGAATCAGGCCGGAAGTGAACAGCGGTTTGCCGCAACATTGAACAGGTATGTCCGCCCGATCGTCGGTATGGACCGGTATGGCATCCTGCAGACAGATGTATTGAGGAGAGGCGAGGTGCTGGAAAAGGGAACCGGCGATTATGAAACTGTGCTCGAGTCCGGCAAGGATGTGGCATATAAGCCGAAGAGCGGCAGAAAAGAGACGGTTCCGGAGGTGCATGGTTATACCTATGGAGTGATCGCCGCCAAGGATCAAAAGGTGGAAATAGATAAAGAAACAACTACAAAATATCAATACACCAGAGAGAACATGCTGTCGGGCAATTATGATAAATATCCGAAGATTGTGTTTGAAAACAAATATACCAATATTCGGTATGATGCGGCATATTTTGATGACAGCAGTGTGGAAGAAGATCCTGCGCGTTATGGAGAGTTGGAGAAGTCGGCGAATGGTCAGGTAAAAAATGTCCACGCGACGCAGGTCAATCAGGGGCAGATCACGGAATATCCTTACAAGCTGAAGGAAGATTTTGAAGTGGGACGGACGCATATGCAGTATTACCAGTTGGATTATACGGCGGACGACGACGGAGACGGTCAAAGCGATCTGGTCGTGTGGTACTGCCTTGGCGGAAGAACTTCCAACGATCCGAAAAAGCAAACGACGGTCTATTCCCAGTCGCCAAACGATGTGTGCAATAACTACTATATTTATAATAAGGGAAATATTACCTATACCGGCATGGGGCATTCGGCAGGAGATAATCCGGGATATACGTTCGAGGAGGCGAAGCTGTTTATCAACACCATGATCGCGTCCTATCAGGCCGGCATCAGGGACCCGCAGGTCAGGGTGCTGAAAAGCGGCGTGCCGGAAGCCGATGAAATGAAGCTGCTCTACCGATATTATGATCAGGGAAATAAGTTCTCCTTAGATGACGAGGTGACGGCGGAAGGGTACGAGAAGATTTATTTCACGGTGCAGGATACGAACCTGATCAAGGGAACGAGAAAGATCGCGTCTCAGGTGTTCTATAAGGACGACGGCGGCAGTCTGGAGATTGAGGCCGATGAAGTGACCGGGCCAAACGGTGAGAAAGTGAAACAGAAGGTAAGAGTAAGTCCGGTCAGCGGCAGTATATGCAGTGCGAAGGACGACAGTGTGGTGGCTTTCGACAATCTCGCAAGCGGCGGCGTCTACTATATACAGGTGCCTAAGGATATTATGCAGAAGAGCGAGGACGGGCTGGATCTCTACTTCGAGGCGCAGACGACGCTCACCACCAATACGGCGAAGCAGAATGTGTATAAAACAGAGAAAGTCTACGCGAAGCTGCGGGTATTACAGGCGTATTTGTTTGATCTGGAATAGAGTGGCAGGGGAGTGGCGCAGAAAAAGGACAGGAGTAAAAGGGTATGGACTTTAACAGAAAGAAAATACGTCTCGGAGACGTGCTTGTCAACAGCGGCGTTATTACACAGGAACAGCTTGAAGAAGGCTTGAAACGCCAGAAGGGCAGCGGGCGTAAATTGGGAGAGACGCTGGTAGACGAGGGTTATGTGACAGAGGAAGCGATCGCAAGGGCGCTGAGCAGCCAGCTTGGCTACGAGATGGTGGACCTGCAGAATGTGGCGATACCGGAAGACATTTTGAAGCTGGTGCCGGGCAATGTGCTGGAGCGCTATAAGGTACTGCCCTTTGAGTATGCGCCGGATAATATGAATGTGCTCCATGTGGCGATGGCCGATCCGATGGATATGGCGGCCATGGATGACATCACGATCATCACGAACCTGCAGGTGGAGCCGGTGGTGTCCACCACAAGAAGCATCATGCTCGCGCTGGATAAGTACTTCGGCAATGTGGAGGTTAATTCCGCGCTGGAGGAATATGCCAGAGAAAAAGAGAGCCAGATGGCCGAGCAGGAGGACATGTACAGCGAGGATGTCAACAATTCTCCGATCGTGCAGCTTGTCAGGACAATGATCGAGCAGGCGGTCAGGCAGCGTGCGTCCGATATACATGTGGAACCGATGGAGCGTCAGGTGCGCATACGCTACCGCATAGACGGCGCCCTGTACGAGAAGGTGACATACAGCATCAGACTGCTTCCGGCGATGGTGGCCAGAATCAAGATCATAGGCGGCATGGACATCGCCGAGAAGAGAAAGCCGCAGGACGGACGTATCACACAGGTTGTGGACAGACAGGAGTTTGACATTCGTGTTTCCGTACTGCCTACGGTGTATGGTGAGAAGGTCGTTATGCGACTTACCTCCAAGAATGCGCTCACCAAGGAGAAAAGCCAGTTAGGGCTAAACCCCAGGGAGCTTAAGAAATTCGACCATATCTTACAGAACCCGCACGGCATTCTTCTGGTTACGGGGCCTACCGGAAGCGGTAAGTCGACGACACTGTATACGGCGCTGAGCGAATTGAACAAGGAGGACGTCAATATTATCACCGTGGAGGACCCGGTGGAGGCGAATATTGACGGCATCAATCAGGTACAGGTAAACAATAAGGCAGAGCTGACTTTTGCCAGCGCCCTGCGTTCCATCTTGCGACAGGACCCGGACATTATCATGATCGGAGAGATCCGTGACCAGGAGACGGCGGCGATTGCCGTGCAGGCGTCGATCACGGGACACCTTGTCGTGTCCACACTGCATACGAACTCGGCGGCGGCTACGATCACGCGTCTGATGGATATGGGAATCGAGCCTTACCTGATTGCGGACTCAGTAGTGGGCGTTATCGCGCAGCGGCTTGTACGCCGCCTGTGCCCGGAGTGTAAGCGGCCAAAGAAGCCCAATACGGAAGAAAGCGAGTTGTTGGGGCTTGAGCCGGATGCGGATGTTACCGTTTACGAGCCTTGCGGCTGCGTCAAGTGCGACGGGACCGGCTTTAAGGGCCGGATCGGTGTTTATGAGATCATGGAGGTCACGCAGTCCATCAAGAATATCATCAGTAAACATGGAGAAGCAGAGGCGATCAAGAACAAGGCGTTGGAGGAAGGAATGAGTACGCTACGCATGAGCGCCACCGAGTATGTATTGGAGGGAATCACTTCCGTCAATGAAATGATGAAAGTTTCGTTTGATCTGTAAGCGGGCAGGAGGGAAAGGAATTGACAGCCTTTCCCTTTTTTCTTGACAAATCCGCGCTATGAGGCGCATAATAATCCTACCGGAACATTCCGGCAATTCTGATTTCTGACATTCTGGCGTTTCGCCGCAGAAATTCAACGGACAGGGCAGTAAATAGGGGAAGCAAAATGAGCAGAGCAATGTGTTTCCAATGGTTTTTTACAAGAAAACGTGGTAAAATTTAAAGAAAGAAGGTTACATACAAGATGGAAGTTGATATTTTAATTGACAGGATTACGGACTGCCTGATAGACACAAGAACCGGAGAAGAAGTGGAGACGGAATACCGGATGCGCGAAACGCCGATCAGGCCAAAAGACTACAGGGGGTGGAAATTTAACTGGAGTATCACGGAAAAAAACGGGTATGATATTTATGAGCTGTTTTTAAAAGGAGACGATACCGTGCAGGGGCGGATTTCTGTCAAAGTAGACGGCGGGGTTGCGGATGTGGATATTGTTGAAACGGCACCGCATAATTACAGCCACTTAGGGAGATACGAGGGAGTTGGCGCGCATTTGTTTGCGATCGCCTGTCAGGTGAGTCTTGACGCAGGTTATGATGGGTTTGTAACATTTACGTCAAAAAGTAGTCTGGTAGAATATTACAAGAAAAAGCTGAATGCGGGTGTGTTCCGTGGCAGACGGATGTATATTGACGAAGAGGCAGCACAGATATTGTTAGACAAGTATATGAGAAAGTAGGTGACAGTATGTTGACGATGGCCGAAAAATCAACGGAATATGAACATGACATTGCTTATTATGCAACAGACAGCAGATTAACGGAGCCGTCTGACGGTAAAAGGTACGAGTGGCGGAAAATGATCGAACGTTCAAAGGAACTTGGCAGACCTCTCACAGAGGAGGAGGCAGAGAAGTTTAGAAAGAACTAACGGGTATAAGGGAAAGGCTTGTCGGGTCTTTCCCTTTTTCCTTGACAAATCCGCGCCGTGAGGCGCATAATAATCCTACCGGAACATTCCGGTAATTCTGATTTCTGACATTCTGGCGTTTCGCCGCAGAAATTCAACGGACAGGGTAGTAAATGGGGGAAGCAAAAAAAGAAAAAGGAGGATACGTGTTTGCTCAGTACAATTACATCGGGAGCCGTCTACGGGGTTTACAGCCATCTGATTCAGGTGGAGGTGGACATTTCTCAGGGACTACCCTGCTTTCAGATCGTGGGACTGCCCGGATCGGAGGTGCGGGAGGCGAGAGAGCGGGTGAAGGTGGCGCTCAAGAATGCGGGCGTCAAGCTGCCGCCCATGTGTATCAATGTCAATCTCTCTCCAGCGGATCTGCCCAAAAACGGCACTATGTTTGATCTCCCCGTGGCGGTGGGCGTTATGATAGCGCTTGGGAAACTAAAGCAGGAATCAGTGGAGGGGACGCTTCTTTTGGGGGAGCTGGGTCTTTCGGGAGAGCTAAAGCCCGTCCGGGGCGTGCTGCCGATCGCGAGGGAAGGCGCAAAAAAAGGCGTCAGAAGGTGCATCGTGCCTGCGGGAAACGCATGGGAGGGGGCGCTGATCAGTGAGATGGAAAGTGTCGGTGTGAGGAACGTGAAGGAGGCCGTGGCGCTGCTTGCGGGGGAGGAGATGCTCTCGCCGATGTCAGGCGGGGAACTGCCTGTATGCGGGGCCGGAAATCATTCCGGGGAAGCGCCTGTTCCGGCGGCTGACGCGGCTGGCTGCGCCACAGCTTCGATCGAGGAGATACAGAGGGAAGAACGGCTCGATTTTGCCCAGATAAACGGCCAGCAGGCGCTAAAACGGGCGGCGGAGGTGGCGG
>CARUOB010000033.1:21808-31386 GCA_949076555.1 uncultured Lachnospiraceae bacterium
GGTTTCACAATCTGCTTGTCATAGGCGCGCCCGGCTCCGGCAAAACCATGCTGGCCAGACGAATTCCCTCGATTCTGCCGCCCCTCACCGGGGAAGAGAGTCTGGAGGTGTCCGCGATCTACAGTATATGCGGCCTGTTACAGTCGGTCGGTTCCCTGCGGAGCACAAGACCCTTTTTAAATCCCCATCACACCATAACGGGGCAGGCGCTTGCGGGCGGCGGGCGGATTCCCAAGCCGGGTGTGATCAGCCTCGCCCATCGAGGCGTGCTCTTCTTAGACGAGCTGCCGGAGTTTAAGCGGGAGACCCTTGACATTTTAAGACAACCGCTGGAGGACAAGCGGGTGCAGATTGCCAGAAGCAGCGGTTCCTATGTCTATCCTGCGGATTTTATGCTGGTGGGGGCGATGAACCCCTGCCCCTGCGGGTTTTACCCGGACAGAGAGCGGTGCCGCTGTACGCCCTTTGAAGTGAAACGGTATTTAAGCCGGGTATCCGGGCCGATTCTGGACCGCATGGATATCTGTGTGGAGGCGATGCCCATGGCCTTCACGGATATGACTTCCGGCAGGGCACAGGAGAGCAGCGCACAGATCAGGGAGCGGGTGATGGCTGCCAGAAAAAGGCAGGAGGAGAGGTTTGCCGGGACGGGACTGCACTTTAACGCGGATATGGGAGCCGGGGACGTAGAACGCTGCTGCGTTTTGGGGGAGGCGGAGCTTAAGTATATGGAGCGGATGTTTACCGCGCTTCAGCTTTCCGCCAGAGCCTACCACCGGATTTTGAAGGTGGCCAGAACCATTGCGGATCTGGACGGCAGTGACCGGATCGGGGAGATGCATCTGGCGGAGGCTATCTGTTACCGGCAGTCCGACCGCAAGTACTGGAGTTGAGGAGTATGCGAGTGAAGGAAAAGCAGTGTGAACATCAGATAAGAGTGAGAAAGGAAGAAAGTGAGCCAGTAAGGGAAAGTAAGAATGATAGTAAGGAAGAGAGAGAAAGCAAGGAGGGCGTGAGGTTGACAGAATCAGGAAAGACAGAAACACAAAAAGCGTACATTCACTGGCTGTATCAGGCGGCGGGTTTGGGGTGCAGAGGCTTTCTGCGCTCTCTGTCGTCACTTGGGACGCCCGGCGAAATCTACCGGCTGGCCGTGTCGGGCGCGCTGTCCGAGAAGCTGTCGGAGCGGTATCAGAAAAAAGCGGCGCAGATTTCGGAGTTTACCAGAGGGTATGACGTGGAGGGCGCATACGGGTGTATGAGGGAGCGGGGGATTTTTCTGGTGACGGAGGAGGAAGAGCAGTTCCCTAAACGGCTGAGCCGGATTCCGGACAAGCCCTACGCACTTTACTGTGTGGGAAAGCTCCCGCAGGAACAAAAAAAGGCGGTGGCGGTGATCGGGGCAAGGGACTGCAGCGGGTACGGAAGATTCATGGCGGAGCAGTTCGGGGCAGCCTTTGCCAGGGCGGGCGTACAGGTGATCAGCGGCATGGCCAGAGGGATCGACGGCATCGGACAGTCCGCCGCGCTCAGTGAGGGCGGCTATTCGCTGGGCGTTTTGGGATGCGGTGTGGATATCTGCTATCCCCGGGAAAACCGGGCGCTGTATGAAACGCTTTTGACAAAGGGAGGTGTCTGTTCCGAATATCCGCCGGGAACGGCGCCGAGAGCGGTTCTCTTTCCACCGAGGAACCGCATTATCAGCGGTCTTTGCGATGCGGTGCTTGTCGTGGAGGCGAGAGAGAGGAGCGGCACACTCATTACGGTGGATATGGCCCTCGAGCAGGGACGGGAAGTTTACGCGATGCCGGGCCGCGCGACCGACCCGTTAAGCTGCGGATGTAACGGGCTGATCCGTCAGGGCGCGGGACTTGTGTCCTCACCGGAGGAGGTGCTGGCGGAGCTTTTCGGAGACGGAGGCGCGTTGAAAGGGAACGCCATACCGAAAGGAAATGGCGCATCGCTTGGGAGCGGACGGGCCAAACAGGCGCAGGGGAAGCTGGTCTTTCTGGAAGGGGTGCAGGGGGAACTGCTGGAAATTTTGGATTTTAGTCCCCTTCCGGTGCAGGAGCTACAGGACAGATATGAGAGAAAATACAGAAAAACCGTCGCGCTGCCGGTTTTGTTCAAAGAGCTTCTTGAGCTGTGCGCGGCTGGCTGCGCAGGGCAGGTGGGCGGCGGGTATTTTATGCGGGTTCTGAAAACGTAAAAAAGTGCAGTCCATAGACAGAAAAGAAAATAGGCAAACTGCTTGACCGGATTTTATGCTTTACATATAATCATCATAAAGGCGGGACATCCGAAGGGAGGGAGCGAAGCAAAATGGAGGAAACCATGGGAATGACAGACAATCAATACAAGGATTTTGTGGAAGCGCTGAAAGAGGATCTCGAGGAGCTGAACGAGTACAAGGAAGCCGGGGAAGAGGAAAGATATGTAAAAAAATATAGCAGGATTATGGAAAGACTGGAAAATTCACTGAATAGATAAGTAAAAGGCAGGCGGGAACGAAACTGTCTGTTTTTGCGACTTTTTAGCATTTTGTGTGCATCAGACGCGGCAGGGAGGCAGAAGGCTGAACGGTTACGTTTTCCGGTTTGGGATGTCAATTTATCCTTGCAACTGTTTGCGATTTGGTGTATAGTGTTGCACGTTGGACGGAGTCTAACCGTAGAATGACACAGACAGGGGAAAGGCTATGGCGAAATATCTTGTAATTGTGGAGTCACCGGCGAAGGTGAAGACCATCAAAAAATTTTTGGGCGCGAACTATGAGGTGGCGGCCAGTCAGGGACATGTGAGGGATCTTCCCAGAAGTGTTCTCGGAATCGACGTTGAGAACGACTTTGAACCAAAGTACATCACGATCAGGGGCAAAGGCGACATACTGGCGAATCTGCGCAAGGAAGTGAAGAAGGCGGAGAAAGTCTATCTGGCAACCGACCCGGACCGCGAGGGAGAGGCCATTTCGTGGCATCTGTTTTTTGCTTTAAAACTGGAAAATAAGAAGGTGTACCGCATTACTTTTAACGAGATTACAAAGACGGCGGTGAAAGAGTCCTTAAAAAATGCCAGAGAGATCAATATGGATCTGGTGGACGCCCAGCAGGCAAGAAGATGTTTGGACCGCATGGTGGGCTATAAAATATCACCTGTTCTTTGGGCGAAAGTGAAGCGCGGGCTTTCCGCGGGCCGCGTGCAGTCGGTGGCGCTCCGAATCATCTGTGACAGGGAGGAGGAGATAAACGCCTTTATCCCGGAGGAATACTGGACGCTGGATGCGAGCCTTAAGGTAGAGGGAGAGAAAAATCCGCTGACCGCGAAATATTACGGCACGAAAACGGAGAAACGCACCATCGCTTCGGCGCAGGAGATGGAGCAGCTAAAGAAGGAGCTGTCCGACGCGGTCTATCAGGTGAGCTCCGTAAAGACCGGAGAACGGATTAAGAAGGCGCCGCTGCCCTTTACGACCTCCACGCTCCAGCAGGAGGCCAGCAAGGTGCTTAACTTTTCCACGCAGAAGACCATGCGTCTGGCGCAGCAGCTCTATGAAGGTGTGGAGATCAAAGGAAGCGGCACCACGGGTATCATCACCTATCTGCGTACCGACTCCACCAGAATATCCGAGGAGGCCGAGAATGCGGCCAGAGCTTATATAACAGAAAAATACGGCGAGGAGTATGCGGCGGCCGTAGAGCAGGAGAAAAAGTCGGACAAAAAGATTCAGGACGCCCACGAGGCGATCCGTCCTACGGATATCGGCAGACTTCCGTTAGAAATCAAAGAATCGCTTTCCAGAGACCAGTTTCGTCTCTACCAGTTGATATGGAAGCGGTTTGCGGCCAGCCGGATGGCGGCGGCTAAGTATGAGACCACCTCCGTGAAGATTGACGCCGGGGAGCACCGATTTACCGTGGCGGCGTCGAAAGTAAAATTTGACGGTTTTATGAGCGTCTACACGCAGGAGGAGGACAAAGAGGAGAGCAATACCCTGATCAGGGGTATTTCGGAAGATACGGGGCTTACGCTCAAGTCGCTGGAGGAGAAACAGCATTTCACCCAGCCTGCTCCGCATTATACGGAGGCTTCCCTCGTGCGTGCCATGGAGGAGCTGGGCATCGGCAGACCGAGCACCTATGCGCCCACCATTACGACCATACTGGCCAGACGCTATATCGCGAAGGAGAATAAAAACCTCTATGTGACGGAGCTGGGCGAGGTGGTCAACAATATGATGAAGGACGCCTTCCCCTCGATCGTGGACGTAAATTTCACCGCCACCATGGAGGCGCTTTTAGACGGCGTGGAAGAGGGAAGCGTCAAATGGAAGACCGTGGTGAAGAATTTCTATCCCGATCTGCAGGAGGCTGTGGAGAAGGCGGAGAAAGAGCTGGAAGAGGTGGAGATCGCAGACGAATTGTCTGACGAAATTTGTGAGCTGTGCGGCAGGCAGATGGTGATCAAGTACGGGCCACACGGCAGATTTCTGGCGTGTCCCGGTTTTCCGGACTGTAGAAACACAAAGCCTTATTTTGAGAAAATCGGCGTGGCCTGTCCCAAATGCGGCAAGGATATTGTCCTGAAAAAGACCAAGAAGGGCCGGAAGTATTACGGCTGTATTGACAATCCCGACTGCGATTTTATGGTGTGGCAAAAGCCGGTGGATGAGAAATGCGACCGCTGTGGTTCCATCATGCTGCACAAGGGGGCGAAGCTCGTATGTGCCGACGAATCCTGCGGATTTGTCAAGGATATGCCGAAAGAAAAGGCGGAAGCGGGAAACTGAGCGAAAACGGGATGAGAATTGCGAATATTTGAAATTTAAATATAATTTGTGCGAATTGCAGAAGAATTGTACCGAAAATGCATTGAAATTATCTGAATATTGTGATAAAATCTATGTATTACATGCGGACCGGCCACAGGGAGCGAGAGGTATATACATGAGCAGCGTGCAATTATTAGATAAGACCAGAAAGATCGGTAAACTTTTACACAATAACAATTCCGGCAAGGTAGTGTTTAACGATATCTGTGATGTACTGAAGGAGATTCTGGTCTCCAATGTGCTGGTTGTGAGCAGGAAGGGCAAGGTACTGGGCATCGGGGACATGGCGACGGTGGAATCCATTACGGAGCTGATCGTGGATCATGTGGGTGGCTTTATTGATCCTATGCTGAATGAAAGGCTTCTGGGGGTGCTCTCGACCAAGGAGAACGTAAACCTGGAGACCCTTGGATTCGAAAGTCCCGGTATCCGGCGGTTTCAGGCGGTGATCGCCCCGATCGAGATATCCGGCGAACGGCTGGGGACGCTCTTTCTTTATAAGTGCGACGACCAGTACGACATCGACGACATTATACTGTGCGAGTACGGCACCACGGTGGTAGGTCTTGAGATGCTGCGTGCGGTCAGCGAGGAGAATGCGGAGGAAAACCGCAAGGTGGCCGTGGTGAAGTCGGCGATTTCGACGCTCTCCTTCTCGGAGATGGAGGCCATCACCCACATTTTTGACGAGCTGGGCGGCATGGAAGGCATCTTGGTGGCCAGCAAGATCGCGGATAAGGTGGGAATCACACGCTCGGTGATTGTGAACGCTCTGCGCAAGTTCGAGAGCGCGGGTGTGATCGAATCCAGATCGTCGGGGATGAAGGGCACCTACATCAAAGTGCTTAACGACGTGGTGTTCGATGAAGTGGAAAAATTAAAAGAACAGGGAAGATTTTAAACAGTGAGAACTGTTAGAAATAACTGGCAGAAGGACCTGCAAAAAGCGCTGATTTTGCGCGCCGCAGATCCTTTTTTGCCGTTTTGCGGGGACACTAATTTGTGAAAATCAATCGAAAAACCTTGTAATTTTTTATAATTTATTTATAATGGAATATGGACTCTATTAATGTGGAAGGAGTATGATTATGAGCTCGTTGATGGACACGAATATGTTCGATTATGTGAATGTGCTGGATAAGGCGCTGGACGCGTCTGCGCTCAGGCACGAGGCGATTTCCAATAACCTTTCAAATGTGGATACGCCGAATTACAAGAGGCAGGATGTGAATTTTGAGACGCAGCTTGCCAAGGCTCTGCGTCATTCCCGGTATACATCCATGGATGCGAAGGTGGCGGATCTGAAAATGAGACGTCTGGACCCGATTCCCTATAGGGAATATACAGGCTTTTCTTACCGCATAGACGGCAATAACGTGGACCCGGACACTGAGGGCGTATATCTGGCGAAAAACCAGATCGTTTATCAGGGACTTGAACAGAGTGTGTCCCAGGAATTTAAGAATTTGCAGTTAGTGATGAAGTAACCGCACGGGAAGCATTTTAACAGCCCGCGCCGCAGGGCGCTTCGCTGAGAAATGTTTGGTCTCGTGTGAGAGAATGTTTGCAAGCGGCATTTTTTGCGTGTGTGTGAATATGTAGTGTGCAGGAGGTAGAAGGCATGGCTTTGTTTACGGCATTTGACATCAATGCGACGGGTATGACTGCGGAGCGTTTCCGTATGGACACGATTTCCCAGAATGTGGCGAACGCGAATACGACGAGGACGGAGGACGGGACACCTTACCGCAGAAAGATCGTGGTGTTTGAGGAGAAAAACTCCCCAACGCACTTCCACCAGATCCTAATGAAGGAGCATGAACGTTTTGCGGGCAACGGCGTGAAGGTGACCGGGGTTTATGAGGACACGAAGACAGAGGGGAACATGGTTTACGATCCCTCCCATCCGGATGCGGACGAAAACGGTTATGTGATGTACCCCAATGTAAATATTATCACGGAATTTACGAACCTGATTGACGCGTCCCGCGCTTATCAGGCAAACGGCACCGCTTTTTCCGCCAGCAAGAATATGGCGACATTGGGTCTTAGTATCCTAAATAACTGATAATGCGGCATAAGATATAAATGACGCATGTTATGAAAATTCAAGTTGAAATACGGAGAGTGTTGGAGGGAATAAAAAATGGCTTTGAATATTACGGAATTGTACAACGTCTCTTCGGGTGTGATTCAGGATGCCGCAAAGGCGGCGCCCACGACCCGCATCGAAGATTATAAGGAAAAAGGCTTCGATTCGATGTTACATACCGCGATAGACAATCTGAATACAACAAACAATTATCTGTCGCAGGCGGAAAACGAGGAGATCAAATGGGCGCTGGGTGAGACGGAGAACACCCATGACCTTACCATTGCTCTGCAGAAGGCTTCTACGGCATTGCAGTACACGGTGGCGATCAGGGATAAACTCCTGGAAGCGTACAAAGAACTGACCCAGATGCAGGTTTAGTTCTGTTTAGCGCATAAAAGGAAACGCCGAAGGAGAACGGATTGCTGTGGAAAAGATATTAGAGAAACTGAAGGAATTGGGAAATAGAATAATGGAGTGGTGGAACCGCTTCACATCAAAGCAGAAGACTTTGATCGTGGCTGTAGTGGCGGCGCTTATCATTGCGCTTGTGTATATCGTATACAGCCTCAACAGACCTGTGTATGTACCGCTAAGGGAGTGCGAAACCACCAAGGAAGCCTCGGAGGTGACAGAACTTCTGGACGGCGAGGGGTATCATTATCAGATTACGAACGACGGGTTGAATATCACGATTCTAGAGGAAGAACTTGGGCGGGCGAATCTGCTTCTTGGCGCAAACAATATTCAGGCGGTAAGCTACGGGATCGAAAATGTGACGGACGGCGGCTTTTCCACCACGGAGTCAGATAAGCAGAAAAAGCACGTGGTATATTTGGAAAAGCAGTTGGAAAATGATTTCCTTACTATGTTTGCGTCGATCAAGCGCGCCCGGGTTAAGTTAAACATTCCGGAGGACGACGGGACGCTGATCGCCCAGGAACAGGAATCTTCCGCGTGGGTGCTTTTGGAATTAAAGGACGAGTTTTCGCAGGAGAGCGCAGCCTATTTGGCGCGCGCCATAGCCACGGCGCTTGGCAATGAAACCACAGATAATATCGTGATACTTGATTCGGATGGCAATATGCTGTTTACGGGGGATGAGAATTACTCTCCTTCCGGGCTGGCAAACGCCCACCTCTCCGTGAAGACCGAGGCGGAGAAGAATATGATAAACAATGTGCGAAGGGTACTGCTTGGCACAAATGAGTTTGACAACGTGGAGGTATCGCCCAATCTGGTGTTGGATTTCTCCAACCAGACAAGTACGGAGCATACATATACCCCGGCAGAGGGGCAGACGCAGGGTGTGCTGAGTCATGAGGATCTTTACGACGAGGAGAATGTGAGCGGTGTGGGCGGCGTGCCCGGCACGGACTCCAATGACGACGATTCGACTTATGTGATCGAGGACAATTCCAGCACCCGTTCGACAAGGAGCGAGCAATCCAGAGATTATCTGCCAAACGAGAAGATCACCACCATTGAGACGCCTTCCGGTGTGATCAACTATGCGGCATCGTCTCTGGCGGCATCCCTGATCCGCTACAACGTGATCCGGGAGGAGGATGTGGACGCGCAGGGGCTTTTGGACGGCGTGAGCTGGGAGGAATACAAGCTCGCCAACAGCGAACGCACACGGATTGAACTGGACGAGACTTTTTATAGCGCCGCTGCGAACGCAACGGGTATTGACGCAGATAATATTACACTGGTGGCGTACAGCGAGAACCTTTTCTTTGACGCGGAGGGTTCACCGATCACGGCGACGGATGTTCTGCAGATCCTTCTGATTATTGTGATTTTGGCGCTGCTGGCATTTGTGGTGCTGCGCAGCATGAGAAGCGAGAAGCACGAGGAGGAAGAAGAAGAGCTGTCCGTGGAGACGCTTTTGCAGTCCGATGTGGCGCTTGAAGAGATTTCCTCCGAGAATGAGTCCGAGGAGAAGCGGCTTGTCAACAAATTTGTGGAAGAGAATCCGGAGGCGGCGGCGAATCTGCTGCGCAACTGGTTAAACGAAGACTGGGGGTAGGATAAATGGCAGCAGCAAAAGCGGATGAGAAGATCAACGGACTCCAGAAAGCGGCCATCTTAATGATTGCTCTTGGGCCGGAAAAGTCGGCCTCCATCTTTAAACACCTCAAGGAGGACGAGGTGGAGGAGCTGACGCTGGAGATTGCGAATACAAGGAGCATCACGCCGCAGGTCAAGGAAAGCGTAGTAAACGAATTTTATCAGGTGTGTCTGGCGCAGCAGTATATTGCGGAAGGCGGTATCAACTACGCGAAAGAGCTTTTGGAGAAGTCCTTTGGCGCGGAGAAGGCGATGGACGTGATCGGCAAGCTGACGGCATCCCTGCAGGTAAAACCGTTCGAGTTTGTGAGAAAGGCCGATGCGGCGCAGCTCTTAAACTTTATTCAGGACGAACATCCGCAGACCATCGCGCTCATTCTGTCCTATCTGGCGCCCGGTCAGGCGGCAATCATTGTTTCGGCGCTTCCGCCGGACAGACAGGCGGACGTAACGAAGCGTATTGCGGTAATGGACAGAACGAGTCCGGACGTGATCAAGGAAGTGGAGAAGGTTTTGGAATCCAAGTTGTCATCGTTGGTGAATCAGGATTATACGATTATCGGCGGCGTGGACGCGGTCGTGGCG
>CARUOB010000034.1:0-6215 GCA_949076555.1 uncultured Lachnospiraceae bacterium
ATGCAGCCTCTGCTGCGAGTGATTAGAAGTACTTCTCACACTATTATCTGACATCCGCCTTCCGCAGCCGTATTTCCACCTGACGAAGCGCCAGCGTCAATATTTTAATGAGCACATAGTAAATCACAGCGGTTCCAATCAGCGGCATAAACGCGATGAACGTCGCGCTCTTAATAAAGTCTCCCGCCTTCTGTATATCCATCAACCCTACATAGCCCACAATAGCCGTTTCCTTGATCAACACGATAAATTCGTTGCACAGCGCGGGGAAAATATTTTTCACCGCCTGGGGAATCACAATCCGGCTCATGGTCTGAAACGCGGAAAGCCCCAGGGATCTTCCTGCCTCCGTCTGGCCCTTGTCAATAGAAAGAATACCCGCCCGAACAATCTCGGACACGTAAGCGCCTGAGTTGACGCCGAAAGCAATTGCCGCAATAATCCACTTTTCTAAAGGCACCGTAGCAAAAATAACGAAATAGATAATCATAAGCTGCGTCACCGAAGGCGTCCCTCTGATCACGTCCGTATAGATACCGCCGACAAACCGCAGCGCCTTTTTCTTTGACAGATTGCATGTCGCAATCAACATGCCGATCAGAATACCGATGACAATGGCTAAAAGCGACACCTTGATCGTCACGCCAATACCGCTCAATAGAAGTTTGTAACGGTCTTCCCTGATAAAACATTTATAAAACAGATCACTAAATTCAGCCGCCCACTGTGCCATCCGTTTCTCATCCTTTCCAATCCCTATGTCCGTGCCCGCTCTATCATACCACAACCTTTTCCGAAAGAAAAGCAGAAAAATGCATATTATGCACTTTTCTGCTTATATTTAACCATTCAGGCAGCTATTCAGCCCTCGGCTTCATTGTTACTGAATCCGGGCTGTCTGTTACCTATCCAGTTCCTTCTTCCACTCTGCGATGATTTCCTCGCACCGCTCCGTATCGATATCCTCCACCGCATTTTTCAATTTCTCAAATATACCCGACTGCGCCTCGCTGTAGGAATATTGGCCCATATCTCTGACCACATGCTCCATGGCGTCCATATCCAGATTTTCCATGGCTTCCGCCATCCGGTCAAAGAGCGCTGCCATCTCTTCCCTCTCCGCCGCTCTTCCGCCCTGCTCCTCCTCCTCTTTTATAAAGTAGGGAGCCAGAATCCCCTTATAGAACATATACTCTTCCAGCATTCCCGGCGTAATCTTATGGATCAGCGCCGCATTCTCGGCATTTCCGGCCGCCTCCATCTGCTCGGCGGTATATGCCAGATCCGTGGCGCCGATCTGTCTGGACGCGCTCTTTAGCGCATGTACTTCGACCGTATAATCTCTCCACTGTTCCTTCTGCTCATATTGCTGTATCAAGGCACACTTCTTATCAATCACACGGTAATATTCCTTGAGCACAGACCAGAACAAATCTTCGTTTCCAAGGAACCCCATCGCCTTCTGCACATCCAGCCCTTCAATGACAATGTCTGTGGTGGTCTGTCCCCCTTCGCCGTCCTTGTGCATATTTCGAAGCGGCGCACTGGCCTTCTTTTTCTTTTTCTCAATCTTCTCCTGGGGAAGCCACTTGCGAAGTTTGAAAACCATATCCCGCATCTCAATGGGTTTCGTCACAAAGTCGTTCATACCCTCGCTGATAAACATTTCCGCCGTACCCTCCACCGCGTTTGCCGTGAGGGCAATGATCGGTACCTGCCCGTTATCCCCGAGAAGTCTGCGGATCACGCGGGTCGTCTCCACGCCGTCCATCTCCGGCATCATATGATCCATAAAAATAATGTCGTAACGCTTATCCGTCACCATCAAGACGGCATCCTTACCGCTAAGCGCCGTCTCGATCTTCATCCCCAGCGGATTTAAGAGTCCCTTGGCCACCGTCAGATTGATGGCATTGTCGTCCACCACCAAAATCTCCGCCTTGGGCGCCACAAAATCAAAGTCTTCCGCCTCCATCATGGAAAAGGCGGCGTTATCTTCCTTGCCGTTAAAAATATTCGCCAGTCCGAGAATATAGAGCGGCTTCTTCACCACGCGCAGATTCGGCAGATCATAGGAACGGACCGTGCGGTAATTTGTCAGAAGCACCCCGCAGATATCGGGGTGCATTCTCAGAAAAAACTGTACCGCTTCCGTAAATAGCGGCTGCTCCACAAAGAAATACCCCGCACCGCTTTCCCTGACCTTGTTAAGCGTCTCCTCCGACTCCAGCCTCTCATAGCTGACGCCGAGTCGCTCCATATCAATAGCCAACTCCTGCGCAATGTACTCGCTCTGAATCAATCCGGCCGCCACTGTATTCTCCGGCAGCTTTTCCACGGAGCAGTGCATATCTGTCACTTTCTGCGGAATCACAAAAGAAAAAGTTGACCCTTTTCCGTACATGCTCTCCACATGTATCTTTCCCTTCATCAGGGTAACAAGCTGTCTGCAGATGGCAAGACCCAGTCCGGTTCCTTCGATATTGCGGTTTCTCTTGCTGTCTAACTGTTGAAAGGATTTAAAGAGCTTATCCATATCGCTCTCTTTAATCCCACTCCCCGTATCGGTGATAGACACAATCAGCTCTATTCTGTCTTCCGTCGTCTGCTGGAAATCAACTTTCACATGGACATTTCCCTCTTTGGTAAATTTAACCGCATTGTTCGCCAGATTGACAATCACCTGCTTAATGCGCACGTTATCGCCGTACAGTCCCGACGGCAGATCCGGGTTTACGTCCACTGTCAGTTCCAGATCCTTACTTCCAATCCGTGTCATAATGATATTGGATACGTCATTGATCATGGACATCGGTTCATATGCCACATCACTGATATCCATCATGCCTGATTCGATCTTGGAAAAGTCCAGAATATCATTGATAATCGTAAGAAGCGTCTGTCCCGACGATTTAATCTGCCCGATATATTCTCTTGCCGCAGGCGTCAAATCTTCCCTGAGCGCCATCTCCGCCATGCCGATCACCGCATTCATGGGCGTACGAATCTCGTGGCTCATATTCGCCAGAAAATCCGATTTCATATTGGAGGTTTTTTTCAGCTCCATGTTGGTCAGGCTTTCCTGATATTTGCTGTAAGCGATATCTGAAAGGACATTGGCTATCGTATAGAGCGCGTTGGACACCTTTCCTACCGTTTCCTTTCCAACAATCCTGATGTCCTGCGCCGCGCATACCAAGCCGTCCGCATCCACGCCGATCTCCTCAGCCACCTGCCGTATCTGCTCTTCATCCGGCGGAATGGTCAACATCTGTCCTCCGATAAAGCATCCCACCGGATTTCCATGGGCCATGATGGGCGCGGCAAAGGTCACAAGCCCCGCATGACAATAATAAGCACAGGAACCACCTGCCTTCGCCGCTCTTTCCACTCCCTGCTTATTGCACAACTGACAGCGTCTTCGCCCCTCCTCTGTGCTTCGAATATACCTTTGACAAAAATCCGTAAACCCGGAAGGCTTCGTCTGTATCACGCCGGAAACGTCTGCAATCATAGATGCAATTCCCGACATATCAGAAAACGCATCCTGTATTTTCTGTAAAGATTCCACATCTATCAAATCTGTCAGCTTGAGTTCGCTCTCTATGACCGCCATAGCATCCTCCCTCTACAGAATATCATTTGATCAGCCCAAAACGCCCTTTATCGTGGAGGACAGCTTCTCCATATCAATCGGCTTGGCAAGATACCCCTTCGGTTTCATCGACAACACCTCCATGATCTTATTTCTGTCTGTCACACCCGTAAGGAACACGACCGGAATATTTCTCGTCGCCGGATTCTCCCTGATCTTTGAAAGAACCGCCGCTCCGTTATCCACCGGCATCTCATAATCCAGAATCACCATATCCGTCTTCTTCGTCTCGAGGAACTTCAGGGCAATCTTGCCGCTGATGGCTGTCGCCACATCATAGCGCTCCACCAGATACCCTTTCAGCAGCTTAAGCACACTGCTGTCGTCGTCCACCACAAGAATATGCTTTTTTCTCGCCGCCTCTTCCCGCAGCTTCTTCTCCTTTTCCTCTTCTTTCGCAATCTGGGCCAGAAGCTCCTCCGCCACGCGCATGACGTCTTCCGTCTTCAGCGTGCTCTCCGTCACTGTCACGGACCGTTTTCCCCGGGTCTCCGGCCCCTTTTCCTTCAATAGCTTGACGATGCCCTCTTCCAGCTTTTGTGTGGAAATCGGTCTGCGGAATATGGTCACCTTCATGCCAGGGGCAATATGTACAAACTGCTCGCACTCCTCCGCGTCCCCGACAATCACGATGGGAATCCGCTCCTCCGCAATCTTGTCCTCCACATTGACAAACCGCTTCAGGTCGTCCGGGGATTCTCCGTACAGACAGTAGACAAGCACATCCGGCTGCACGTATTTGATATGGTTTATAATATCGTCGTAGCGTTCCGAGGTGCTGACACACTCGAAGCTGAAATCCATATACGTAAAAAACTCGTTGATCACCATTTTGTTGTTTCCCGTCAACAAAACCTTATATTTCATAAACCCTACCCCCCTCATCCAAGCACAGTATAATATGTATATTATACCAACTTTTGCCGCTCTTTGCACTGCTATTTTTCGTATTGAGACACCGTGTAAAATATGGTAACATATTCCTATCAATTACCAGGGAGATGATTGTATTATGGCAAAAGAAATCAAATGGAACGACCGCTTTAACGTAGGTGTGGACAGCATTGACAGCGCCCACAAAAAACTGTTTTCCATCGTCGGAAAGCTGATCGCCCTCAATGAGGACGAGGCCAAGCAGCAGCACGCATGCCGGGAGGGCATCAAATATTTCAAAAACTATACCATGAAGCATTTTGCCGACGAGGAAGCCTACATGCAGTCCATCGGCTATCCCGGACTCGCCGTACATAAACGTCTGCATGACAGCCTGCGGGACAAGACAATTCCCGCTCTGGAGGCGGAGATGGAGGCACAGGATTACTCCACCGAATCGGTAGGACATTTTCTCGGTATCTGTGTGGGCTGGCTAAACGGCCACATTATTGTCGAGGATCGCGCCATCACGGGCAAGAACCCGCACAAATGGGTGCACCAGACGGATGAGAGTGAGCAGGAAAGTGTGGAAAAAGCGCTTGTGCAGGGGCTTGAGAATCTCGCGCAGACAAGCGCGGAAGTTATAAGCCGCCATTACAGCGGGGTGGAATTTTCCACAGGAAAAACGCTCTGTTTCCGCCTGACTTACCGGACGCAGGAAAAGAACCCCATCCGTATCTATCTGGTTTATGAAGAATCACTGGTTTTGCATACGCTCAGCGAAATTCTGGGAAAGGACATACACAGAATCGACCAGACGGTCATCACCGCCATGAAGCTTTTGTCCGAACAGTTTATCAGCCGCTTAAGGACGCATTTTCCTGACACCGTCCGCGGCACTTTAGAGCGAAACGACATGCTGACCTTTGAACAGTTCGTCCGCACATTCGACAAAGAATATCCGCCCTACAGTCTGCTTCTCAGTACGGAGGGGAAGGGATATTTTGCATTCTGCGCTCAGGTGTAAATTCTGTGTTTTATTCACATAAAGGCATCGCCGAATCATCAAATCATCCGATTCGGCGATGCCTTCTCATCATTCGCCAAATGCTCATGCAGGCACGGCACTTGGCTTATTGTTCGCGTAATTATTCTGTATATCTGTATCTTTGCAAGACCCGTCCGAATCCAAGACAGATCACCACCCCGAGCACGCCCAGAATAAACATCATCATCGCCGCGCCCGATCCTTTCCCCTCGCCAAACAATCTGACAAGCGCACCCTGCAAAGGCGCCTGCGCCATCACCGGCTCACAGAAATGATCTACCATAAAACCGCCCAGAGACAAGCCGATCGGAATGGTAAAAAATTGCAGCGTATTTCTGCAGGAATACACCCGTCCCTGCATGTCAAGCGGAATCGTCGTCCGCAGAATCACGTCCAAGTTCGCGCTCATCACAGGCACCAGAAGCCAGCCGATGATCTGTCCTATGCACCAAAGCACAGGACTATTGGTAAATGCCAGAATAAAGTTCTCCGTCCCCAGAGAAAACAGCATCGTCAGATAAATCACACGAATGCGGTTTTTCGGCGCAGGCAGCGCCGTCACAATCAGACTGCCAAATAACATGGCAATTCCCGCGCAGGAAGTAACGATTCCCAAAACCGCCTCACCGCCGTTTTTCC
>CARUOB010000034.1:6225-18038 GCA_949076555.1 uncultured Lachnospiraceae bacterium
GCCGGAAGGACCGCGTCAAACGCCGACGCTACGAGATTGACCCCCGCCAGAAACAAAATGAGTACGAGCACCAATTCATTTTTCCGAAGGCAGACAAGCCCCGCTCTGACCGTCTCCAAAAATGATTCCTTCTCCGCCTCTTCCTTCTTTTCCGGCACAGAGAGCTTCACCCCGAACAACAGTGCAAGAAACGCAATCGCGAACGTGGTCAGATCCACATAAATGACGATATCCATCCCCGCAAAGGCATACAATGCCGTGGCCAGAACCGGATTTAATATAGTCACAAGCGATGCGGAAAGCGACCGCAGGCCGCTCGTCTTCTGGTAATATTCTTTCGGAGTGATCATGGTCATCGCCACGTCGCTTGCAGGCTGCTGTACGGTATTCATCAGTCCGGTCAGCGCATTCAGGATATACATGTGGACAGGCAGCAGAAGATCTGCCTTTAGCAAAAACAGAACAGCCACAGAACAGCATGCCGCCAGCGTATCGCAGACGAGCATTACCTTTTTCTTGTCCCACCTGTCGCTGAGTGCGCCCGCAAAAATGCTCATCACCACATAGGGCGCATAGCTGCACACCGCCAGAAGAGCCGTCTGCAGCGCAGACCCCGTCTTCTCATAGAGCCACAGCGTGAGCGCGAAGCCTGTCATAGCGCTCCCAAGCTGGGAAAGCGACTGGGTGCTCCACAAAATCAGAAACGTTTTTAATTCCTTTATGTTATTTTTCATTTTTCTTTGCTCCTTTGATTTTAATTTTCAATCCGGATGCAAAGACTGAGGACAACGCCTTTTACGGCTTTCCTCCATGCAATGTCCTCACCCCTTGCATGGAGCGTCTGCAATGCACAATACGAGCGGCATTTTGGCCACCTCCTGTCTTTAACGGATCTTCGTTTTCCATTTTTCTATTTCATGTAAATATCCCCCGAAGCGGAACGTTCAAAGTGCTTTCCGGATCGTCCCCCACGCCTCCACGAGCCGTTCCAGAGAATACCCTGCATTGGCCGGGCTGGTGGAGGGTAAGGAAACCGCCTCCCGCCCCGTTACCGGGAAAATATATTTCTGATACAACTGCTGCGCTTTCCCGCCGTTGGTATAAATGGCACGGATATCCGCGCATTCAAGAATCTTTGACAAATCATTCGGCGTCACATCCCGGATACTGGCGTCCGAGGAGCCTGTGATCTCACAGCTTGCGATCACATCCCACACTGCGATATGGTGGGAAAGAAGCATCTCCCTTTTCTGCTCCACAGTCTCCGGCACCGCACAGACAAGCACCTGCGCCATCACGCGCCAGAAGCGGTTCTGCTTATGGCCATAGAAAAACTGCTGCTCTCTCGATTTCACCGAGGGAAAACTGCCCAGTATTAAAATTTTGGAATGCTCATCGTAGAGCGGTGGGATCGGGTGGGAAAGCATTGGGGACTCCTTCTAAAAATACAACTATCATTTACATTTTCATTCCAGTGATGTCAGATACTTTCCTACCATCTCCACCACTTCTTCCGCCGTCTCAAGCTGTTCCTTTGCGTCTTCTACAGAAACGATATAGAAGTCATCATAATCGCTGGCATGCCGTACTTCCTGCGCTCTGCTGATTTTCCTGCTGATTTCCTTTGGAAAAATTCCGCTGTGCACAAAATCTTTATTAAAAGCTCCTATTGTCTGCCATGCTGCTTATACGCTTTAAATTCCAACGCAAGACATGCGGATATCGCCCTGAATATGGCATAGTAGGCTCTGTTATTGGAAGTTCTGTACTGTCCTTTTTCAAAATTGAATCGGGCCGCCTCCAAATCTTCTCTGGCCGTATTCATTCTGTAAAAAGCCAGTTCCCTTGCACCGCCTTTATCATCCAACTCAAGTTGCATACAGCTCCACCCCCTCCTTTTTTACATTATAGTAAAACGGATAGGCGCGAAGCCACTTATTGAAATGATCAATATTTTTCACAATCGGCATAATATTCAAGTCATAATCATAATCGTATTCAAAGGTCATTTTGGAAAGTCGGCGGTCCTCCTGCCTGATCTCCTGATCGTTTAAACCAACCAGTATCATAATGTCAATATCCGAATCCGGACGGAAATCCCCTCTTGCATAAGATCCATATAAAATGACCGTTTTCAAGTGACTGCCATACAGTTTCCTGACATCTTCCACATATTTTTTCAATACATCTTGTATGCTCTGCGGCATTTCCTCCCCTCCTTCCAAATTCTAACGAGCATTGTCCCGTTTCAAACTTTATTATATCTTATTCTCAAATACTATCTTCTTCGACTGCCTGCATCTATTCTACCACATCAGCACAGCCGTTACAAACACATCCGCCCAAACAGCGCCTCCATCTCCTCCGCCGGAACCGTGCACCCATGCTGCCCGACCGCAATAGCCGGTTTGGTCTTCCCGTGGTAGTCGCTGCCGCAGGTGACAAACACATGATGCGCCCTTGCCGCCCTGTCAAACAGCGCCGCCTGCTCTGTGCTGTGATAGCTGGAAAACGCCTCTATGCCGTCAATCCCAAGCCGCATAATATCCTCCAGCAAAAACTCCCTTCCTTTCAGATTCACGCCGGGGTGAGCGAGAACCGCCACACCGCCTCCCTGGTGGATCGTGTCGATGATCTCCTCCATCATCGGATAGACTGTCTGCACATAGCACGGTTTTCCCTGCGCATAGTAATCCCAGTAGAAATTGACGTAAGGATTATCGCTTCTTGCCCCGCCGGGTCTGTACGGTTCTAAAAGGGGATGCGCCTCATACTCAGGCATCGCCAGCAAAACCTCGGCAAACATTTCCCCCGTCCAGCATCTTTTCCAATAGCTGTTTTCCGATACCGCCAGCATATCCCCTTCCGTAATACGGGAAAACCCTGACGCCCGCGTTTTTTCCAGCCTTTCCAGCGAAGCCTGCTCGCTCTGGTCCGCCACATTCTTTTCGACTGCCTCAAAGCCGCTGTCCCGATAGTCAATACCATACCCGAGTACATGAAAATTTATGTTCTCACAGGTGCAGTCAATCTCGATGCCCGGAATATACCGTATGCCCTTTTCCTTCGCCGCCCTCTGCGCCTCCTCATTTGCTTTCGCGCAGTTATGATCTGTCATCGACATCATGCGGACGCCCGCTCTTTCGCATTTCTCCACCAGCTCAGACGGGGTGTACTCCCCGTCGTCGCTGTATCTGCTGTGCATGTGTAAATCAATCATGTCTGCCCTCCCGTTCTGCGTATTTTATTTGCTTATCAAAAATTGATTCAGCCTTCCCGCCGTACCACGGACAGCATCTTTTCATGCATAACAATCATAAGAAGCAATATTGCCAGCAAAAATACCGGATACAGAAATGCGCCGACATGGTTTGCCAGAAAGCCGAACACCGGCGGCATAAGGCAGGTCCCCACATAGGCGGACGCCATCTGCACCCCTATCACCGCCTGCGATTTATCCGCTCCGAAATGTGCCGGCGTGGAATGAATGATTGACGGGTAAATGGGCGCACATCCCAGACCGGTGATAACCAGCCCGGTCAATGCGGTTGTCTCTCCAAAAGGAAGGAGAAGAAACACAACGCCGCACAAGATTAGCCCCTGTCCAAGCCGGATCATTTGTGTATCGTTCCATTTCATCGTCAAAAATCCGCCCACAGCCCGCCCTGCCGTAATCCCGATGTAGAACAGACCTGCAAACCCGGCCGCCGTTTCCGCCGAAAGCCCACGCTGCAGTACCAAATAACTGCTCGCCCACAACCCGGCCGTCTGCTCCAGTGCACAGTAACAGAAAAACGTCACCATAATTTCCTTCGCTCCCGGTATGCCGAAAATCTGCCGTAAGGAAAGAGGTTTTGCGTTTTCTTCCCCGGTCTGACCCACCCCTTCCGTCTCCCGCTTTTTCCACAGCGGCAGACTGAAAAGCAGGACAGCCGTCAGCACAATCTGGAGCATGGCAATATAGCGGTACCCCATGTTCCATCCCTGTCCGCCCGTCAGCGCATATCCCATAATATACGGGCCAAGTGATGCCCCCACACCCCACATGCAGTGAAGCCAGCTCATATGCCTGCTCGCATAGTGAAGCGCCACATAATTGTTTAAGGACGCGTCCACGCTCCCGGCGCCCAGCCCGTAAGGAACCGCCCACAGACATAACGCCGCATAACTATGACTGACGGAAAATCCAAACAATGCCACCGCCGTCATCAACACACTGAGCGCCGTCACTTTTCCTGTCCCCATCTTTTTCGTCAGCCGGTCACTCTGCAGGCTCGAGACAATCGTTCCCGCCGCGATAATCATGGAAATACCGCCCGCATAGGAAACCGGCACGGAAAATTCCTGATACATGACCGGCCACGCAGAGCCCAAAAGAGAGTCCGGAAGCCCCAGACTGATAAAAGCCAGATAAATAATCACCAGTAATAATTGAAACATCGTATCGTCCTCCTGCGTTTTCTTTATCAAAAGAATACCGTCAACAGGCACTTGATACAACTCATTTTCGGACATATAATATAACAAAACCGCCAAACCACAAATCACACATGACCTGGGAGGACAGGCAAATGGCATTACAGGAATGCGGACTCAATCTGAACAGTGCGTCGAAAGAACTACAGCCTCACGGCAGCCTTGCGTTCCCCTGCGCCGGGTACGCATCCAGTCACACAGACAAACCGGAAGGCAGCATACCGTGGCACTGGCATGAAGAAATAGAAATCATATACATAGAAAGCGGACAGATCGAGGTGAAAATACCCTCAAAATCGTTTCTGCTAAAAAAAGGAGACTGCCTTGTCATCAACGCCAACATCGTCCATTATGCGACAGCAGTCCCGGAAGGTTCCCTGCATTCCCTCGTTTTCAGCCCGGTTCTCATCAGCGGAAAAGAGGATTCCGTCTTTTCAAAAAAATATATAACGCCCCTTATATCCTGCCCCGCCTTTTCCGGCTTTTACATCAGCGCGGATTCAGGCACAGAGGTGGCATGTCTGTTTCGCCGCGCTTTTGAGGCGCTTGCCGGGGATCACTACGGTTTTGAGTTTACCGTGCGCGAAAACCTGTCCCGCATCTGTCTTTTTCTGTATGAACAGCTTACACCGCAGATGGATTTGCCAAAGACAGCCCCCAATCAGGACAACCTCCGCCTCAGCCGAATCCTCGCCTATATCCACAAAAATTTCGCCGATCCCATTTCCGTATCAGATATCGCCAGGGAAGTTGGCATCAGCGAAAGGGAATGTCTGCGATGCTTTCAAAAAACAATCCAGCTCCCACCCATCCAGTATTTATTAAAATACCGGGTGATGCGGGGCGCTGAAATGTTATTGGCAGATCCGTCAGCCAGTATATCAGAAATCGGAACGCTCTGCGGCTTCGACAGCCAGAGTCATTTTGCCAAAATATTTAAACGCTTTTACAACTGCACGCCCCGGGAGTACAGGAAACGGAATCCGGAAGTCACCCAATCCCAAGCTGCCCCTTAATCACCTTCACCGCAGAGCGGTACACCGTGTAAATCACCCCGCCGATTGCCACCGTTATACACAGGCAGGCGCCTATTGCCACCCACTCTGTCCCGGTAATCCTGCCGTCATTCCCGTACAGGATCATGGAAAAGAGCAGGAACATGACGGACGTGCCCACCAGCGAAGGCACTTTGAAGACACTGCCGCACTGGCTGCGCACTTCCCTGTCCAGAAAGGCGGGGGACGCCCCCAGCTTTTTCAAATCATCAAAAATGTAGCGGTTGTTGATCGCAATGCTCTGACAGCGGGTATAGCACACCACCATCGCCGTGATCATGCACACGAGGAAGATAAAGAGAAACATCATAAACATCACCCCCATATTCCTTGCATAATCATTCTGGTTCAAAATCCGGAAATCCGGCTGATACACCCAGAAGTTTCTGAACGTAAAGGAATCCGACATGTCGTAACTGATGGTCGTCATATCATCCGTATCCCCCCAGTACACTTTCCCCTCCTCGTTCTCACAGATCTTCTGCACTCTGTCATAGTAGGAAGGGCGTTCACAGGATGCGTCAAAGGATGACACAAAGCGATGATAAAAGGCATTGGCAAAGGGATAGGAATCCTTTCCGTCCACATTAAACCTTACGAAATACCCCCTCCATTCATCCGTCAGTCCCTTGGATATCAGATCGTAGTCCTCATTGTCAATCACACAGCAGTCCCTATTCAGATCCACCAGAAGATCAAAGTGCAGATATCCCGCAAACTGCGTGGCGAGCCGTGTGCGCGTCACCATATTGGTAAATCCCCTTGCCGACTCGTTGGTAAACAGCGTCGATTCTTCTTCGCTCGTGAGATTAAAGTAAGTTCCCGGCTCCACGTCAACCTCCTGTCCTGTCAGTTCCCTGTATGCATCCTCGGAAAACACGATCGCTTCACTCTTCATCTCCACATATTCAATATGATAGCTCCTACCGTCCTCCTCCTCAATCATCCCGTTTCCGCCGATTCCCAGAGTGACATAGCCGCACTTTTTCCAGTCTTTAAATGAAAGACCGTATTCCCTGCCAAGCGCCTCCACTTCTTCTCTGTCCGGCACCTTCTGGTCCGCCTGATAGTTATAAAAATAGTCAAAGGGCTGGGACGCGTAGGAAATCAGCGCCGATATGGCGTTTATCGGCACATAGAAGATGGCAAAGCATCCTCCCGCGACCAGCAGGGTAATCACCAGCATATTATTGACCGTCTGTCTTCCCTGAAACTTCATCATGCTCCGGGAAATGATATTCTTATAAGGATTCTTCCGATGGCTCTTCCACCCGTGCACCACCGTGTGCAGCATGACCATATAAAGCCCCGGGAACACAGGCGCATAGAACACACCCGCCCACGCCGGCGGATAAGCGGAAAACCACGCATGCCATGCCCCCGGCGCCTGATATCCCATCACCGCGCCTGCAAGGAGCACCAAAAATCCCACCGGACCGCACCATCTGCCAGGCTCCTTCACCGGCTCGTTGATATGCTCTTCCCGGATCACTTCCATAATATTTGTTTTTTTCAAATACCGCCACGCCGTCAGACAGGCAAAGCCCACCACGAAAAGCAAAAACAGCAGCGAAACAAACAGACATCTGAAATCAAACGTAAGAACCATATCCGAGCTGTCCACCAGAAACAGGCGAAACGACTGCCAGATCACCTGCACGAAGGGAAAACCTGCTGCCGTCCCCGCAATGGCGGACACACCGCTTAATAAAATCACTTCCCGGTAAAGTCCCGGCGCAAGACGCCTTCTGGAAGCGCCCAAAGCCATCAGAATGCCGAGCTGCCCGGACTTATGCCGGAAAAACAATCCGAGCGCGTAGATTGTAAAGACCACGCACCCCACCAGCGTCATCACGAAGATCATGTACATCTGCTTCGCGCTGTCGCCGCCCTTCGGAAACACCTTCTGCACCGTGGGCGAAATCATCAGTGCAGAGTATGCCGAAATAATCATAAGCGCCATAAAATTACAGAACAGATAAAGACGCGACTGCTTCCTGTCCGCCTTCTGCAGCTTCCGTTCCATCTGCTTCATATTTGTCATCGACCCCATCATGCTCCCCCCCTATTCACTCATCTCTTTGATCGCGTCCAAAAGCTGATCCTGAAATACACTGCGTTCTTCCCGCTTTTCAAGCTGGCGGTATATGCTGCCGTCTTTCAGCAAAATCACCCTGTCGCAAAAAGACGCGGAAAAACTGTCGTGGGTCACCATGAAAATCGTTGCATTCATTTTCTGTTTCGCATGGATAAAGGTCTCGATCACCGCCCGGCTGGACTTGGAATCCAGATTTCCCGTCGGTTCATCCGCCAGAATAATGAGCGGATTGTTGATCAGACTTCTGGCCACCGCCGCCCGCTGTTTCTCACCGCCGGAAATTTCCGCCGGATATTTATTCAGAATGGGTACGATGCCAAACATGGCCGCAAGCTGATCTGCAAGCTTCTCTGCCTCCTGCCCCACCTCTCCCTGCACAATGCGGGGCACCAGAATGTTTTCCCTGACAGTCAGCCCGTCCAGAAGCATAAAGTCCTGAAACACAAACCCGATCTTCGTGTTTCTGACCCTTGCCAGTCCGTCCTCATTCATCCCCGCAAGCTCCATGCCGCCCAGCCTGATGTTTCCTTTGTCAAAAGGAATATAACAGGAAATACAGTTTAACAGCGTGGTTTTCCCGGAACCAGACGGCCCCATGACCGCCACGAACTCCCCCTGCGGTACATGAAAATCAATTCCCTTCAACACCTCATATTTGTTTTTTCCTGTCTCGTAAGATTTGTACAGCTCTTTTACATACAGCATAACTGTGTCCTCCTTTTACTGCCGGAATGCCTGTTTTCCTTCCGGCTGACTTTCTGCAAAACTTCCTCACATGGCAGATTGATCTGCTGTGAAAATAAGCATACTACAAATACCGCCCGCCAAAACTGCGGCTGTCATTCCTGACATTCCACATGTAAAGTTTGAACGGCTTTTACACGCAATGTAAAGTTTAGAATGGCTGGATGTAAAGTTTGGGAAGACGGGACAGGACTGCCTCTTAAAAATATGGTAAAATATTTGCAATGACATGCAGGCAGTTTATACATGCCATTTACCGTAATCCGGAAGGAGAGAGCCACATGCTGCGAATCGCAATCTGTGATGATGAGACGGATGCAAGGGACGCCCTGCGCATCCAACTGGAAAAAATACTGATCGAAGACTCCGAGTCGATTGTCTACGAATTTTCTTCGGGCACAAACGCTGCCTCGTGGCTCAAAAACCATCCGGGCGAAATCGACCTGCTTTTTCTGGATGTGGAAATGAAGGGATTAAACGGCATGGAAACCGCTGGGAAAATCAGAACCTTTGACGAGCAGATCCTCATCGTCTTTGTGACGGGCTACTCTGATTATGTCTTTGACGGCTACCGGGTGGGCGCGCTGGATTACCTGATGAAACCGGTCCGGGAAGAAAAACTGCGGCAGTTAATCGGACGTGTGCGGGCCAAATCAGCCCAAGAAGAATCCCGTACCTTTACCCTGAAAAACATAGACGGCACATGGCGTTTTTTCCACTCTGACATCCTCTACTTTTATTCCGACAGACGAAAAGTCATTCTGGTGACCGCCAAAGGTGCGTATCCTTTTTATGCCAGACTGGATGAAATTGCCGCCAGACTGTCCTCTGATTTCGTGCGGATTCACCAGCGCTATCTGATCAATCCGGCCCATGTGGACTACCTCGGCAGTGAGTCTGTGACCGTCTGCGGGCAGGAGCTTCCCTGCAGCAGAAAATACCGGGAGTCCGCCCTGCCCAAAATCGCACGTTTCATGATGGACGGCCAGTGAGAAAAACAAATAACTATGCTGCTTTTTCTCACCAAATTTGTTTCCCCCGCCGCGTACACGCTCTGGAATGGAGATTAACATGATGACCTTACTGAATATCCTGCACTTGTCCGCCATCCTGCTTTCCGGCTGGCTGATTATGCACGCCATGTCATATCTGATTGCACTTTCCGAAAAAAGAGGCAGACGCATTCTGCTTTTTGGAGGCTGTGTGCTATTGTGCACTATGATCATCTTTATCGGGGACCCCTTTAATATTCTGGCAACCACTCCCGTTTTTCTGGTTATCGTATTTCTATCCTGCAAGGGTACGTTCTGGCAGAAAGTAACCATCGGGCTTCTGTTTTCCAGCACAATCTTTTCTTTCAGCGCCCTGCGGGATAACTATATCCACGATCTTCTGTTTCCGCCGGGACAGCTGGGAATCAGCGTGGTCATTTTCGGAGGCAGCGATATCAGCCATACCTTCAACGGGACATGGATACCGGCCGAACACGGCTACCACATTTCCCAACTGTTCACTCTGCCCTTCGCGCTGCTCCTGTGCCTTTACACGAAAAAAAATGCACCCGATAAGGACTATGCCCTCTCAGACAGCATGTGGCGGTTACTGCTCTTTCTCACGTTCATTCCCCTTGGCATTGTAATGGCCGTGGTCACCCTGCTTCGCTATTATGATTACAATGTAAATGCTATGGCACACCGGGAATATGCCGTTTTGCTGCTGATCGCCCTGTTTGCCTTCATCTGTCTGCTCTGGTGCGTCACGGTTCTTGCCAAACAGCGGAAACTGGAACAGCAGAGCATGTTCGCGGAGATCAACCGCAGGTATTACGAAACAATGGAACAGCAGCATTTTGAAATCCGGCGTTTAAAACACGATCTGGCCAACCACATTCAGGTCTTATCCTCCCTGCCCGAAGAAAAAAGAGCAGCCTACGCCGAAGAATTGTCCGGTCATACGGCCCTCTCCCAATCCGTCGCCTACTGTGGGGATTCCACCGTCAACGCCGTGCTGACCGTCAAGAAAAGCATGATGGAGCGGTGCCGCATCCGCCTGGAAATGGATGTGAAAATTCCCACGCCGCTCCCCTACGACAAGACGGATCTCTGCGCCCTGTACGCCAACGCCCTCGACAACGCTGTGGAGGCTTGCATGAAGCTGGATGAAACGCAGAGAAAAATTTCTCTGAAATGCAGGGCAGACAAAGGTCTGTTTTGTCTGGAAGTCTGCAATCCTGATCCGGAGAGCGCCCGCTCACAGACCGGAAAGCAGACGGCTTCCATGTCCGGAAAACCGTCTGCGCACAGCCTGATTCCGCCTACCTCGAAAGCGGATAAAAGAAATCACGGCTTAGGACTGAAAAGCATCCACGAAATTGTGACAAGATATCACGGCAGTCTGGAAATCAAAACGGAAAACGGGGTTTTCGACCTGTTTCTGTATCTCCCCCTGCCCGAATACCGGTAACTGTCCATGCCGGACGTTTAAAACCGCTGACCCCGCTGTCCCTTTCCGAATCCGTCTTACAGCTCATTGATCGTCTCCGTGATCGCCATCTCCCGGATTTTCCCTGCTGGCACCCATACGGCAGCCACACAGGAAAGCGCGACAATGCCTGTAATCACCGCAAGCTCTGAAAAGGGCACCGTCCACGATCCGCCAAAATGGGTAAACACAATCTTCACCATAAACAGCCGGTGTAAATACAGCCCTGCCACATAGCCTGGAATCAGACCGCAGACCGCATAAGTTACCGCCTCAGCCGCAATCATCCGGGTCATCTGTTCCACGCTCATCCCCACGGCGCGCATGGCGCCGTACTGCTTCGTTCTTGCCGAAACGCTCATGAAAATGTTATTCATAATGTGAAAGACCGTAATCAGGGCAATGACCGCCAGAAACCCATAAGCCGCGATGCGGAAAACCCAGAAACCGGAATTGTTCATCTGCTCATCCTCCCGTCTGTCCACAAAGGCATTCTCACCCGCCATCGCCCGTATCGTCTCCACCGTCTCTTCCGGCACATCCTTTGCCAGTTCAAAACCGAGCAGCAAATACCCCGTCTCACCTGTCAGACGCGCAAACGTTTCCTCCGTGCAGACAATCGCCGGACGGCTCTCCGTTCCGATTCCCTCCGAGCACACACTGGCAATGGTGAGCTTCGTATCGCCGACTGTGACAGTATCCCCGGTATTTAAACGGCTGTCCATGTTAAAAATCGTCATCACATAATCCGTATCACCGGAAACCTTTTTCAAATCGCCGCTGGCGACAGATCTCTTTGACCAGTCAAACATCCAGTCATCATAGGAAATCAGATCGACACTGCCGAAAACCCCGTTAATCTCCGCGGGCACGTCATAACATACGGCGCAGCCAAATGCCGTTTCCACGCCGGACAACGCGCTGATTTCCTCTTTCATTTCCCTGTCCAGAGAATTGTC
>CARUOB010000034.1:18048-31294 GCA_949076555.1 uncultured Lachnospiraceae bacterium
CTGACGCGGCAATGCTGATTTCCGGACTTAAATCGTTCTCCGAAGGCATAAACCGTTTAAGCAAATCCAGCCCGGCAGCAAACACCAGAAACAGGGTCACCGTAAAGGCAAAGGACAAGGACATCAGAATCAGGTTCTTCTTCGACGCCGTGGCATGGTGCACGCCCAGCGCACGCTCCACTTTAAAAATGCGGGTGTTCGCCGCATGAGCGACAGTCTTTCCGGTTTCCGCATTGCCCGATACCGCCGCCACGGGAGACACTGACGCCGCCCGTTTCGCGGGCGCATAGGCGGCAAGCAATACCGATATCACGCCCACCAGAACGCCCGACACAATACCGGTCACACTGAACCGATAGTGGAAATCATCAAACTCACCGCCCACCTTGTATCGCAAAATCACGGACAGCACAAGCGTAAATACCTCGCTGACGATCAGCCCGACAGGGATCGCCGTCTTACACCAGTTCAGCGCCTCAAGCCGCACGAAACGCATCACCTGTTCCCTGCTTGCCCCGATGCAGCGCATCATCCCGAAAAACTTTGTCCGCTGTGTGACCGTACTGTTTATGCAGCTCGAAATCATCAGCACACCCGCAGTCAGAATCAGTACAAATACAATGGCGGCAAGTGAATAGAAACTCTGCATCGCCAGATTGCTGCTTTCTCCGGAAATCCCCATTACAGCCAGATTTTCTTCGATATCCCCCTCCGCCAGTCCATACTGCGCCTTCAAGTCGGAAAGTGCGCTTTTGATATGCGCGTCTTTTGTAAAACGCACATAGTACGCCGTCTTTTGCGCCCTGTCCGCTGCCGCCTGCTCCTCCGCAACACTTGTGTCAAAATGACCCGTTTTGCCTGCGGCGTTTATCCTGTCAAAAGCGTCCACACTGATATAGGCGCTCACATCCTCAAACTTTTTGTCGTACTTTTCCCACTCGTCATCGCAGAACCCGCTCACCACAAAAGCGAAGTCCCCTGCCGGAACACGGACGGTAACGCTGTCGCCCGCCTGCACGCCAAGCCGCTCTTTCGCGCTTGTATTTAACATAATCTCCCCGTCATTTCGGGGAAACGCACCCTCACGCGCATACGCCCTGATGTCGTCAATATAATTTTCTTCCGAGCCGTATAATATGACACGCGTGTCATTGATATAATATCCCTCGTAAACATCCTCCCCAAGCGCCTTACACCACGCCGCCGCAGACACGTCTTCCCTTGCCGCGATCTGCTCCGCTGCCGCTTCGGATATCCCGCCAATCACAATATGATGACTGCCGTGATGTCTGATTAACCCTTCCGTCTGTCCCTTTGCCATCATTTCCGCACAGGAAAAGACCGTCGTCACGAGAAACACCGCAAAGATAATGCATAATAAAATCAGGCGGTTCTGCTTTTTGCGGATTCTGGCAGAAATGGGAATCAGATTTAAGTAACTTTTCATCTCCCTGTTTTTCACTGCGAGCACCTCCCCAGATCCGTCAGCACACCGTCCGACACTTCAATCACCCTGTCCGCGGTCTGGGCAATCATGCGGTTGTGGGTAATCATTATGATGGTCTGCCCGTATTTCCGGGAAGCCTCCCGGAGCAGCGCAATCACCTCGTCGCTGTTTCTGGTGTCCAGATTTCCCGTCGGTTCGTCCGCCAGAATCAGAGACGGCCTTGTGATCAGCGCGCGGCCAATCGCCACCCTCTGCTGCTGCCCGCCTGAGAGCTGGCCCGGCAGATGGTTCCTCCGCTCTTTCAGATTGAGCACCAAAAGCAGCTCCTCCAGATATTTCCTGTCCGGCTTCTGATAATCTAAAAGCAGCGGAAAAATGATATTCTGTTCCACCGTCAGCTCCGGAATCAGGTTAAACGCCTGAAAGATAAAACCAATGTTTCTCCTGCGGAAAACGGTAAGGTTTTTCTCCTTCATGGCAAAGGTGTCCCTGCCGTCGATCAGCACCTTGCCCGACGTGGGCGTATCAAGCGCTCCGATCATATTGAGCAGCGTACTTTTTCCCGAACCGGACTCACCGACGATTGCCACATACTCCCCCTTGGGAACGGAAAAGCTGACGTTTTTAAGCGCCTGCACCGCCGCCTCGCCGCTGCCGTAAGTCTTGCAGATTTTGCTCACTTCCAGTAAATTCATTCCAAGCACCTCTTTCCAGATTTTTTGTCATCGGGATACAACTGTCAAAAGAACTTCGACACCGCGCCCTTAAGAAAGAATAACGCTTACATACTACACGCGTATTTCGCTCAGATTACAATTTTGTAATGTTCTTACGTTTTTTCGACAGCCGGAAACAGCAGCACAAAAGTCGTCCCCTCCCCCAGCCTGCTGTCCACCGAGACCGTGCCCCCGTGTGCCTCCGCCACCGCTTTCACGAGCGAGAGTCCCAGTCCGATCCCCTGCCTGTCCTGAGAATATCTGCTGCGGTAAAACCGTTTGAAAATGTGATGCAGATCTTCCGGGTGAATACCCTCTCCATTGTCCTTCACCGTAATGCGGACGGCGGACGGGGATTTCTCCCACGTCATCCATACACTGTCCCCGCTCTTTGTATGGTCCAGCGCATTTTTTACCAGATTGTCAAGCGCCTCCGAAATCCAGCTTCGATCGCACAAAAAGGAAATGGACGCACTGCCCGCAAGCACGACTTGTTTTTTCTCCTGCTCCGCGCGAAATGCAAAACGCTTCTCCACCTCCCCTATCATCTCAGCGAGATCTTGCGGCTGCTTCTCTATCATCATTGTACCCGCATCGAATTTCGTAATCTTTAGCAAATTCTGCACCAGCGTCTCAATCCGGTCCAATTCCTGTTCCGACAGCCCTGCAAATTCCCCAATCGTTGCAAGAGAGCCCGTCTCCGCCTCCGTCTGCATGATGCCGTTATAAATATTTAATGCGGCAAGAGGTGTTTTCAACTGGTGGGAAATATCCGAAATCGTGTTTTTGAGAAACTCCCTCGACTGTCCCTCCTTCTGCGCCTGCGCGTTCAGGACCGCCGCCAGTGTATTGATTTCATGGAAAAGCCGGTAAATCTCCCCCTCCTCATCACAGACGATGCGGGCGTCTTTGTCCCCCGCCATAAACGCCCGGATCTGTAAGACCGCCTCCTCCATCTGCCTGTCCTGCCGCCAAAAATACCGATAGCAGAAAGCAAGCGCTGCACCTCCCATGACCATCACGCCAAGTGGCGCGGACAGCGCAGCGCACAGGACCGCCGCCCCCATACACAAAGCCATCTGCACAAACAGCTTTCTTACCTTACGATTTACAAACACTCTCATTTTGCCCCCGTACTCCATTTATATCCCATGCCGCGAACAGTCACGATCTTTTCCGGCATACCGGGATCATTCTCTATCTTCATGCGCAGTCTGCGGATATACACTGCCAGCGTTTTATTCTCTATAAAATTCTCCTCGCAGTCCCACAACCCGGCAAGAATCTGCTCCGCCGACAGCACCCTGTCCGGATTTTCCATAAACATCCGAAGCAGCTTATATTCCCCGGAAGTCAGCTCCAGCTTCTTCCCGTTCTTTCGCGCCTCTCCTCTGCGCATGTCAAGAGTAATGCCGTTCATGGCTATCTCTTCCCCCGCCTGCATAAAATTTTCGCTCCTCCTAAGCAGCGCATGGATTCTGGACAAAAAGACAGCCAGCTTAAAAGGCTTCGTTATATAGTCGTCCGCGCCGATATCAAGCCCCATAATCATGTCTGTCTCCTCGTCCGCCGCTGTCAGGAACATGATTGGCAGTTTGGACGTCTGTCTTATTTTTTCACACAGGGCAAAGCCCGTGCCGTCCGGCAGCGCCACATCCAATATGACAAGGTCGTATTTCCCTTCTGCCCAAAGTGTTTCCGCCTCCGCCGCCGTACGGGCATTCTCCACCTCATAGCCCTCCTTTTTGAGCGCAAAAGTCAGGCCGCCTATCAGACTCAGATCATCCTCCACAAAAAAGATACGCTTCATATTCTGCCCATTCCCTTTCTAAAATCATGCCTTGTTTCTTCATAATACCTGTTAGGTGCGCTAAAAACAATCCCCTCCCTATCCGCCTTTTATCTGTCCGGATACCGTATATAACCGCAGACGGCTGCATACACTCATACTAACAACAGAAAAGAGGAATCGCTATGTGTACGAGTATTGCCATGAATACCGAAGATTTTTACTTCGGACGCACAATGGATATCGAATATTCTTTTGGTGAAAACGTAGTTTTTACACCCAGAAACTTTTCCCTGTCTTTCCGCAGGAACGATACCCTTCACAGACATTACGCCATGCTCGGAATGGCAAGCGTGAGGGACGGTTATCCCCTCTATGCGGAAGCGGTAAATGAGAGAGGACTATGTATCGCAGGTCTGAATTTTCCCGACAGTGCCTACTATCCCCCGAAGGAAGATCCCATTAAACAAAATGTGTCTCCCTTCGAGCTGATCCCGTGGCTGTGCGCCAAATGTGCCTCCGTCACAGACGTAAAACAGCTTCTTGCCGCCACGCATCTGGTCGATATTCCTTTTAGCGACTCGCTGCCGTCGGCGCCGCTGCATTGGCATATCGCAGACCGGCAATGCTCTATTGTGCTGGAATCTACGGGAAACGAACTGGAAATATATGACAACCCCGTCGGAGTCCTGACAAACAACCCCGGATTCAGCTTTCAGACCACAAACCTGTGCCAGTATATGAATCTGACCACAGCCTGTCCGCAAAACTGTTTCAGCAATATAAAAAGCCTCATCCCATTCGGACAAGGCTTAGGCAGTTTCGGTCTGCCGGGTGATTATTCTCCCGCCTCGCGCTTTGTCAAGGCGGCTTATCTTTCCATGAACTCCGTCTGCGAAAAAGATGAGATGAGCAGCGTCTCCCAACTATTTCACATTCTGGATTCTGTATCCATGATCCGCGGCAGTGTCGTAACCAGACAGGAGCTTTACGACACCACCACATATGTCTGCTGCATGAATGCCACAAAGGGCAGATATTACTATAAAACCTACGGCAACTCCCAGCTTACCGCCGTTGACCTCCGCCATGAAAATCTGGATGCGGAAACACTCAAAACCTATCCTCTGGTGACAGAGCCGCAGATTTCATGGGCCAACTGACGGGCGGTTTCGTTACTGCCAGCGGATACTTTTCAATTTGAACGCACCGATCAATTCTTTCAGCATACCGGACTGGGACGACAACTCCTCGCTGGCCGCCGCGCACTCCTGACTGGTCGCGGAGTTGTTCTGCACCACCGCCGAGATCTGCTCGACACCGGTAGCCACCTGTTCCATCGCGATGGTCTGTTTTTCCACCGCCTCTACGACCTGATCCATCTTGACAGTCACATTGCTTGCCAATTCTCCCGTCCGCTCTAACGCTTCCGACACTCTGCCCATAACCTTGCCGCCTTCACTGATCGTCGCAGCGGAACTCTCTATCAATTCCTTCGTCGCCTTGGCAGCCTCATCCGATTTCGAAGCGAGACTGCTGATCTCCTCCGCAACCACGGCGAACCCTTTACCTGCACTGCCGGCTCTGGCCGCCTCCACCGCCGCATTCAGCGAGAGAATATTGATCTGGAACGCAATGTTTTCTATCGTCGCAATGATGGTGCTGATCTGTTTGGAATCGCTGGCAATGCGGTCCATGGAAACGCTCAGCTCTTTCACATTTTCCATGCTGACGCCAAGCTGTGCTCCGGCCTGATTGGTAATCTGGCCCACCTCCTCGGCCGCGATCGAAGTCTCTTTTGCACTGGCTGAAATATCCGTAATCGTAGTGGAAATCTGTGTCACGGCACTGGCCTGCTCCGTCGCGCCCTGTGCCAAAGTCTGCGCACTTGCAGACACCTGATCCGATCCGTCGGATACATGATTGGCACTGGCTGCAATCTGCCCCATCGTCTGGTTGAGTGCGCCCAATATGCTGTCCAGTGACTTCTTGATCGCCAAAAAGTCACCCGTATAATCCTGCTTTGCTTCCTGTGTCAGATCGCCCTTCGCAATCGCCCCCAGTATATCGGAAATCTCGCCAATGTATGCGCGCAGACTGGTCACACTGCCTTCAAAGATTTCGGCCAGCAGACCAAGCTCATCATTGGAGCGGAAGTCTATCTTCGCATCCCCCCCGTCAGCCAGTCCAAGTTCTCCCTTTTCCAGCCGCATGGCTGCCTGCGTAATTTTGGCAAGGGGTCCCGACACACCCTTTTTCAGATAAACTAACAGGAACAGAATGCAGGCAATGATCACCGCCACGCTGATCACCGTAGCATATGTAATAATTCTGGCCGTCTCCTCCTTCGCCTCAGTCATGGATATACCTGCGAAGATCAGACCGTCAACCTGCCCGTTCTCTCCCTTTGTCGGAACATAGGAGCACAGATAAGGCTCTCCCAGAATATCCGCTTCGCCCACATAAGACTGCCCCTTCCTAAGCACAATATCATTCAGATTGGAAGCCAGCTTGGTTCCCACCACGCGCTCCCCGTTTTGGGTCACCGTGCTGTATGCCCTCGTGTCTCCCTCAAAAATAGTAAATTCACAGCCCATGCGTTCTTTCATGCCGTCTAATACCAGATTGACATCGTCGTCTTCCGATATCCGGCTCAACTCATAGGCAAGCACATTTGTAGCGTCCGTACAAATCTGTTCCTGCATACGCCTGACAAGGGAATTATACATGTAAACACAGATAGTTACTGCAAAAACTACGGAAATGGCCTGCATGATCACTACGACATTGCCGACCTTTTTCCCGATACGCTTCCTCTTCCTGCCGCTGCTTTTTTTCCCAATCACCTGTTCATTTCCCATACTATTTTTCTCCATTTTCTAAAGATAATAATATTGACCATGCTTTACCTTACCGGATCTGTATTGCATAGTCTGCATCTATTGTATCATAAGCGTGAGAAATTACAAATATGTTTTTCTCAAATTTCTCCAAAATTATTATCTCCCAATTCTTTCCAGCATGTATGACTTTTACCCTTATAAACCGCAAAACGTTTCCGGGTTTCATTCCCGTTTCAGCTCAACAATATATTCCGCCGTCCCTTCCTGAAACTGCTTCTTCCCGGTAGCCGCAAAACCGTACCTTTCATAAAACCGTCTGGCATCCGCGTTTTTCTCGAGCACCCAGAGATACCTGCAATTCTTTTCTATGGCAAACCGCATCAGCTCGCCGCCGATCCCACAGTTCTCAAAGAACGTGTCCACATACAGTTCCTCAATTCTGTCCCCGGAAATATGCAGCATGCCCTTGACAAACTCATCGTCGTAAACAAAGACGCCTTCCAGTTTTTCCGGGTTATCAATATATTCTTTTGCGATAGGATAAACCTGTATTTCCCCGAAAGACACCTTATCGTTGCAAAAAATCTTCCTATAGTTCATACGTTTCGTAAATACCAGAATTTCCGCGATTCTGGAAGCATCCTCAACCGTCGCTCGTCGTATCATAATTCGATTCCTCTTATCCTTTCTTTAATATATAATGCCGCTTTTCATATTGCACCCGCCCCGCTCAGTTTAAAATCTATTTGTCTACTTCTTCAAGTTATTTTCTTTTTCAAAAAATGCATAAGACTATCACCGATAAAATACAAATCCGGCAATGCCGCTTATAAGAATAATCACAATCGGATTGAGTTTCCATTTTCGCGCTATGAACAGCATGGTTAAAAAAATAAGAAGTGCAATCCAATTGAGAGATAAAAAATCTATTTCAGACTTACTGCTGCCATATAATGCTAATAAGATAATCGTAGACGCCGCTGAAATGATCAACCCCAATGAAGCGGATTTTAAACCGTTCAGCACCTCCAACGCATATGCGGATTTTTGATGTGTCTGAAAAAATTTATATAAAGCCAGTGAAACAATAACCCCGCAAAAGATACAGCCGACGGTTGCTGCCAATGCCCCAATCATTCCACCCACTTGAAGCCCGACAAATGTTGATGTATTGACAGCCAATGGCCCCGGTGTCATCTGTGAAATGGTAATGATGTCCGTAAACATTTTTTCGCTGATCCAATTGTTTTTTTCTACCACCTGCTCCTGGATTAAAGGAATAATTGCATAACCGCCGCCAATGCTCAATAATCCTATTTTTAGAAATGTAACAAACAGTTCCCACACGATATTCATGTCGTTTTCCCCCTTTTACAAAGCACTTGAAAAACACATAACAGACAGCAAAAAAGGAGTATCCATGCCACGTTTATTCCCAATATGAAATTTGCTATAAATGACAGCGGTATCATGGCAGATAAAAACAATGACTTTTTCTTTAAAATCAAAGAACACATATCTATAATCAAATCCACCATCAAAGCAGCCACGCCCGCTTCCATTCCTTTTAGAACTGCCACAATAATCGTATTCGTAATAAAGATTTTATAAAATGCCGAAACAGCCGTGAGAATAACCAACGGGGGAATGACAGCCGCAATACAGCTTACGAGCGCCCCCACATTACCGGCTACTTTGTATCCGGCCAGCGCAGAAAGATTGATTGCAATCGCGCCGGGCGTTGATTGTGCTACAGCGGCCATATTGACCAGATCTTCTTCGCTGAAATAATGTTTTTTTGCAACAAAAAAGCGGCGAACCATTGGAACTACTATATAGCCGCCGCCAAAAGTAAAAGCGCTTATAAACAAGTTGGCTGCTATGAGCCATACATACATTTTTATACCCTTTTTCAAAATAATCTACCTCCTATTCCGTCTATTATATCTCTTGTCCGGGCGTTTGGCACTTCCTTATTAAACATCATAACACATAATCCTTGTATACAAGCCAGCCGTCACGCGTCATATCATCACTTATGTTCCCTCTCCGGTATTTTGCACTGATTCCCGTACAAAATCCATCCGCACCAGTTTTTTCCCATTGGGCAGTATATGTTCCGATCTTTCTTTTTTCCGATACTCTATTTCGCGCATTGCCTGTTCCAAAGCCTTTTCGTCCATCAGATGGTGCACTCGTTCCAATCCGTCAAACACATGCAGGTACGGCGAGTCCGATACCCAGCCATCTTCCGTATTGATCTGGATAATACAGGAAACATATCTCGGCCGGACGTGCCGGACCACTTTCTGAAAACAGGCACAGCCAATATACTCAATCAACAGATTCGCAACGATCATTTCTGCTTCCGGCAGCTTTTCCGCCTCCTCCGTCAAATCCATACAGATACACTCCAAAAGTCCGCCCAAATATGCATATCTGCGAACGGTTTCTTTTAAATACGCCGCGTTGACATCTATCCCATATACTTTCCTGAATTTCATTTTCGAAATGTGCGCAAGCCCGTTGCCGCCTGCAACGCCAAGTATCATAACGCACGCAACAGGATACGACTCAAATTGCCCCTTCATCATTTCGTTTAATGCCTGCAATTGCCTAACTGAATCAAGTTCCATATGTTTTTCATAATCTGACAGCGAAATCTCTTCCCACGGATTTTTCATTTCATCACCCATTTTGGTTTGCTATAGTTCCGGATTTTTCATATAAAAAGTGGCACGACAACCGCCATGCCACGAATGCGCCATACGCTCAAACAAATCATATCGTTTAAAGAAATGTTTTGCAAGTGAAATTACAGTTCCAGTCTATTGGGGGGTAAGAGGTACGGTGTAGTTGGTGTTTCTTGCTTTTCCATTCTGTTTCAGCAAGTTGCTTTTTACCATTTTTCTAATGACTCTGGAAGCGGTAGATGTACTTACTTCAAGCAATTCAATTACATCATTTCTTGTAATAACGCCATGCGACCGGGCATATTCCAATACTCTTTCTTCATTACTCTGGATTTTTTCAGTCCCGACAGCAAAACCTGTGATTGATTTTGCTGTCGGTATAAAAACCTTTTCCTTTTCATATTTTGCGTTAACGTTAGGCAATATAATCTTAAAGGCATTTTGGGTTGTTTCAATCAAAGGCTTTTCTTCCATGCCTTCGTATGCCTTCATAATCTTTCCCATTCCAGTACCGTAAGCCTCAATCAGGTGCAGCCGGTAGAACACATTCGCAAGATCCTGATTTCTGCATACAGAAATGCCTACCATAATATCTTCCAGATCAATTCCGGGCATCAATCCACCAATGGATACAAATTCAATCCGATCCGCATAAATGCTGATAAGTGCACTGGCACTAAAAGAATAATCACGATGAACAAGCAGATTAAGAAGCGCCTCTCTGACAGCGATTTCAGGGTAGTCCCTGACATCAATTCTCAACAATCTTTCTATGGTTGCACGGGTTTGATTGCGGAAGTCAATAAAATCATAGACTTCATTCATTTGCTGCATCAGCGATCCGGTAAATTCCCGGCGATCCTTAAAAATTATCTGATCCGTTCCCTGAAAAACAGCAACTTTAATCGTATGGACACATTGATCGGACAGAAGCAGACCTAAATTATTGTAAAGGTTATCCTGATCGATCAGCTTCAAAGTACGCATTTGCTGTGGCCCAAACTCCACTTTCCGAAACACAAATTCTTTTTTGGCGGCCTCAAATGTAAGTTCCTGATTCAAGCAGCGCATAGCCTCAAACCGGTCTCCATCCGTTTCCTTAATCATACGGCGTATTACCGTGTCAGTGGCCGGGACAGAAGAATATCCCTGTCTGACATATACACCCTCCGGACGCATCCCTTTTTTAGCAAGATAATAAGGACGGTTCGTTCCGCGCTGAATGTCTACCTCAACAATTTCTTTTCCACCTTCCTTTATTGTTTTATAATGCAGAAACATGGTCACATCAGGCTTAATCGCATCCCTTACCATATTGCTGATCTGTAAAGAAACACCATCAGGATTATCCAGCCCGACCACTGTACCGTCATCCCGGACACCAATGTACAGTTTGCCACCGTCACAGTTAGCAAAAGCAATGATTTCCTTTTTTATATCGTCTATAACTACTTCCTTCAACTCTACGGTTTCACTTTCCTGAAAAAACATAGTGCCATCTCCTTTACCCATTCGCTGAGCATATTATATCAAATCAGGTCAAATCGGGTCAATGCGTATGACCCGATTTGACCTGATATTTTCATTATGCCTCAAATGATAAAGTATTAACATAAATTTTGCGGACAGACATTCATGCCCCGGCTGATTTTTACGATACTTTTGATTATTCGAAAAAGAAACCTGCTGTCATATCAAGATAGTTCTGCCCACTATACCGCGGATACCGCTTGCCAGCCTCCGCCTTGAACTCATCAGCATTTTGGGCGTCTGCGGCAATCTTTTTCAAATTTTCCAGATAGTCAATCTTTACCTGGGCGTCCTTTAAATCCTCCGGTGTATAGTGAGAGGTAAGGAATAGTTACCAAAAAGAAACTATTGTGAAAAAATGAGGGATTTTATGAAAAAGAATTTACCTGCCTGCCCGGTAGAAACCACTTTAATGCTCATAAGTGACCGCTGGAAAGTGCTGATTATCCGGGATTTATTAGACGGCACAAAACGCTTTGGAACCTTAAGAAAATCTATTGGAACGATATCTCAAAAAGTATTAACGGCAAATCTGCGTTCGATGGAAGACAGTGGACTGCTTACCCGAAAAGTATATCCGGAAGTGCCGCCGCGGGTAGAATATACGTTAACGGAAACGGGATATAGCCTAAAGCCTGTTTTAGACGCTATGGCAGCGTGGGGGACAGAATATAAACAGAAAAGCAGCTGAGATTTATTCCCCATTTTTCCATGTTTCCTGTTATATGATGCAAAATTATGCTAGAATAAGAAAATATCAGGGCTTTGACACCTGGTCAGCCCTGACGAAAGACTTGCTTTTAAAAATTGATTCCATCTACAGTACAAGGAAGAGGTTCGATATGAGAGAAACATTCCATATTATCAGCGACGGTTCCTGCGACCTGCCCACCGCACTGGTCAAGGAGAAAAACATTACCGTCGTTCCCTTTTATGTGTCCTTTGATGACACCCATTCTTTTAAGGAAAAAGTGGACATCTCAGTCCGGGATTTCTATCAAATGATGGTAGAAAAAAAGGGCGTATACCCTAAGTCCTCCATGCCATCCATTGAGGATTATGAAGTGGCTTTCCGTCCCTTTGCGGAATCTGACACTCCTGTCATATGCATCTGCATCACCACGAAATTCAGCGGTTCCATGCAGTCCGCGCTCAACGCGAAAGAGCTGATTCTGGAAAAATATCCACAGGCGCAGATCACTGTCATCGACGCCACCATCAATACCGTTCTGCAGGGGCAGTATGTTCTGGAAGCGGCAGACCTGCGGGATCACGGCGTCAGCTATGAAGATACCGTCGCACGGCTTGACGCCATCAAGAGCACCGGCAGGATTTTCTTTACCGTAGGAAATATGGAATATTTAAAGCACGGCGGCAGAATCGGAAAAGTGGCGGCACTTGCCGGAGGCGCGCTGGATATCCGCCCCATCATTACACTGAAGCAGGGAGAAATCTTCCCCTCCGGGCTTGACCGGGGACGGAAGCGCACACTGAAAAAAGTAATGTCCCTCCTTCTGGAATATTTACAGGACAGTTCTCTTGGCATTGCAAGTTACAGCATAGCCGTCGGATACGGCTATGACCGCGAGGAGGGAATCGCCTTCCGCGACCAGGCGCTTTCTATCCTGCGCGAAAAAGGATATGCCATAGACGAAATACCCCTTTACCAGATCGGGGCAACCATCGCCGTGCACACCGGGCCATACCCGCTTGGATTCGGCATTATTGAGAGAGGGATTCACGATTAACACATAGCCGCGACGCGGTCGGCCCCCAGAAAGATTTGAAAAAATATGACTGAATGATCGAAGCAGTATGATGCGCGTTGGTGTCAGCCGCCATCCAACGCGCCCATATTTACCGCAAAACCAAAACTATGTGCCACATACAACAGTAATCTGACTTCCGTCTTTTGTCTTCCTGACTTTGATCTGCTGTGGAATATTCTCTATCAGCTCTTCCCTGTGGCTGATGATTCCCACCAGCTTATTACTTCCGGTCAGATTTACCAAAATTTCCATCGCACTGTCTATCGATTTCCTGTCCAGCGTTCCAAAGCCTTCGTCCACAAAAAGCGCATCCATCTGTACCCCTCCAAGATTAGACGACACGGTATCAGACAATCCCAATGCGAGGCTCAGCGAGGCCTTAAAACTTTCTCCGCCGGAAAGGTTTCCCACGGGTCTTCTGTGTCCCGTATAATTGTCCAGCACTTCAAGGTCAAGGAA
>CARUOB010000035.1 GCA_949076555.1 uncultured Lachnospiraceae bacterium
CCGTCTATCGGTAGCTCCTGTTGGACATCTGTTAGCGCAGATGTCCTTCTTTATGTTCAATATACCACAATCTCCAAAGTGTCGCAAGCATTATTAGTGGACGGAATTCAATTAAATTTATTTTCTTTTGCTGTAACAAAACAGGTGTGAATCCGTCTAACCAATGAAAGCACGGAAGTAGAGGTGATGGCAGGTGGAGAAAGCGGCGTTTGAAAAACTGTATCAAACATATTATATGCGGGTGTATTCCTATGTGATGTCGCTTGCGGGGAAGGCGCATATGGCGGAGGAGATTACGCAGGAGACGTTTTATAAGGCGTTTACCACAAAGGCTTCTTTTCGCGGGGAATCGGATGCGGTGACATGGCTCTGTTCCATTGCCAGAAATCTTTTTGTCGATGAAATGCGGCGGCAGGCAAAGCGTGCCGCGCCCGTGCCGTCTGACGCGGACGCCGACAGCGGCATCGACGTCGCCCGGGAAGTGGAGGATAAGGATACTTCTTATCAGATTCATCAGGTGTTACATGAACTGGAAGAACCTTATCGCAAGGTGTTTGAACTGCGGATTTTCGGAGAGATGTCTTTTCGGGAAATCAGCGGGATCTGCGGCAGGACAGAGAGCTGGGCGAGGGTTACATACCACCGCGCCAAATGTAAGCTTATGGAAAGGATGGGGGATTCATGGAAATGAATTGTAATGTGATAAAGGATTTACTTCCGCTCTATGCGGATCAAATCTGCAGCGAGGAGAGCAGAGGGCTTGTGGAGGAACATCTGACGGGCTGCAGGGATTGTTCCGCGCTCTTACGGCAGATGCAAAGCGAGGAGGTGGAGAACAGTCTGGAGGCAGAAACCGTGGACGTGCTTCACAGGCAGGCAAAATTTTTTAAGAGGAAATCCGCCGTGATCGGTGCGGCTATTGCCGGTGTTTTTATGATTCCGGTGCTGGTCTGCCTGATTGTGAATCTGGCCACCGGAGCGGCGCTTGACTGGTTCTTTATCGTGCTTGCCTCATTGCTTACGGCGGCGTCACTTAGCATAGTGCCGCTTATGATGCCGGAGCATAAACTGCTTTGGACACTGGGAACATTCACGGCGAGCCTGCTTTTGCTGTTTGGAGTGATCTGCATTTACACCCATGGAACATGGTTTTTCCTTGTGTCGGCGACGGTTCTGTTCGGACTTTCGGTCTGTTTTCTGCCGCTTGCGGTGTATGCGCAGCCGCTTCGGTCGCTGCTTGGCGGTTACAAGGGATTGACGGTAATGGCTGTCGATACTTTCCTATATATATTGATGATGTTCGTGATCGGTGTGTATGTGAAATCTGATGAATTTTGGCATCTTGCGCCGAAGATATCCTTTCCGTGCCTGCTGTTTGCATGGTTTGTATTCCTGCTGATACGTTATGTAAACTGCAATGGATTTCTGAAGGCGGGAGTCTGTACGATGCTGATTGGGGTTTATGGATTTTTGGCTAACTATCTGGTCAACAGGTGGATTGGGGCGGAGCATTCCCTTCCCGCATTCAAGCCCTTGGTCTGGAATGTGGATACGGTTGACGGAAATATCAGATGGCTTGTGCTGATCGGATGCTGTGCGGTGGGGATGGCTCTGACGGTTCGGGGGATATTTGGCAGGACGAAGGGAAACGGTTGAAAAACCCATTGAAAATGTCCATCCAAATGCGGTATATTAAAATGAAAAGCGGCATTCTCCGTTTTGATTGAATTTCCGCAAAGGAGAGGTACAGGCAATGTACAAAATACTTGTAGTGGAGGACGATAAAGTCATTGCAGGGCAGATCGGGAAATATCTGGAAAAGTGGGGCTATGAGGTGGAGACTGTCAAAGATTTTGCGGATGTGATGGGGCAGTTTGTATCCTGCGAACCTCAGCTTGTGCTGCTGGATATCGGTCTGCCCTTTTACAACGGTTACTACTGGTGTAGCGAGATCCGCAAAGTCTCTCAGGTGCCGATCATTTTTATCTCGTCGGCTTCAGACAACATGAATGTGGTGATGGCGGTCAATATGGGCGGCGACGACTTTGTGGTAAAGCCTTTTGATCTGGAAATATTACAGGCAAAGATACAGGCGCTTTTAAGGCGCGCCTATGCGTTCACGGCGCCGGGGACGGTGTTGGAGTACCGGGGCGCGCTATTGAATATGACGGATATGTCACTTTCCAGAAAGGGAATGCGCATTGAGCTGACGAAAAACGAGTTCCGCATTTTGCAGACACTTTTCGAGGCGGCGGGCGGTGTGGTCAGCAGGGATTTGTTGATGAAGCGGCTCTGGGACGACGAGTGTTTCGTGGATGACAATACCCTCACGGTGAACATGAACCGCCTGCGAAAGCGGCTCGGGGAAGTCGGGCTGTCGGAGCTGATTCAGACGAAGAAGGGTGTGGGGTATCTGCTGGGGGAGACGGATGAATAAGAAAACCTGTATACTGGCGGGCTATCTGCGGGAGCGGATTGTCCCTGTTTCTTTTTGTACTGTAGAAGCGTTTCTTTTTATGATGGTGGCCGCCCTCTACGGCTATGAGGGCGTGGTCGAAAATATGACTTATGCGCTGGGAATTGTGGCATTTTTCGGGGGCTGCTATCTTTTGTGGGACTATTTGAGATATCGGGAAAAATATAGGGAATTGCAGCGGCTTCTCATGGCGGAAGAGAGAGCGGACGGTATGCCCCTGACTGCTTCCTCCATGGAACAGGCGTACCAGCGGATCATCGCAGCGCAGGAGGCGGAGAAAAAGGCGCTGGTGACACAGCTTGACGAGCAGCAGCAGAATATGGCGGATTATTACACCATGTGGACACACCAGATCAAGGTGCCGCTCTCTGCGATGGATCTGCTTTTACAAAACGCCGATCCAGTCGTGACGGAAACTGGTATGGCGGGCAGCGATGCAAAAACGCAGATTGCGAGACAGCTTCGGGAGGAAGTTTTCAAGACGGGACAGTATGTGGATATGGCTCTCCACTTTGCCAGAATGGATAGCATTTCGGCGGATCTTTCCTTTGCAAGGCTGGATGTGGACGATCTGGTAAAGAAGGCGCTCAAAAAATTCTGGCTTCTTTTCAGCGGGGCGGGGGTTAATCTGCAGTTGGAGGCGTGCCATACATATGTGATCACGGACGGCAAGTGGTTTTCCTTCGTGGCAGAGCAGGTGCTTTCCAACGCGTTAAAGTACACGAAAGAGGGCGCGATCTCTATTTACGGGGCGGATGAGACGGGTGCACACGTCAAGAACGCCTGTAGTTATCTTGTCATAGAAGATACGGGAATCGGCATTGAGGAGAGCGATCTGCCGCGCATTTTTGAGCGGGGATTTACGGGATATAACGGGCGTATGGAAAATAAGTCCACAGGCATCGGTCTGTATCTGTGCAGACAGATTATGGACAGGCTGGGGCTGTCCATCCGCGTGGAGTCGAAACTTGGCGAGGGGACGAAGGTGTTTCTCGGCATCGCGCAGGAAAGTATATAACAAAGAATTTTTCCAAACCTAAGAGTCCGTTACAGAAGGCGCGAAACGGCATGTTACTTTGCGTTGCTTGCCGCAACGGGGGTTCTTCATAATAATGGTGGTGAAAGGAGGGTATCCCCGATGCTGAAAGAAAACATAAAAGCAATCAGAAAATCCAAAGGGCTTTCGCAGGAGGAACTTGCCATTAAGCTGAATGTGGTGAGGCAAACGATCTCGAAATGGGAACAAGGTCTGTCGGTTCCGGATGCCGATATGCTGATTTCCATCTCAGAGGTATTTGAAACGCCAGTAAGCACATTGCTTGGAGAAATCATTGAGGAGACGAAGGCGGATGATTTGAGAGTGATTTCCGAGAAACTTGAGGTGATCAACCTACAGCTTGCGCATGGAAAAGCGGTAAGACAAAAAGCGGTTCACTGGTTTTTTATCTCATTGTGTGTGATTATTGTGGCTGTTTTTGCAGTGCTGACCGTATGCAATAGTCCTTACCGGAGCTGGGACTATAGTCATCCGGAAACCGCAGTTGTCGGCGTCGTGTTTCACGCATTTGAGTGGCTGTTTATCAGAATAGCGCCGCCTGCCTTGATCGGGGCAGTCTTTGGGGCTTGCTTAACACGCAAGAAACGGTAAACGGTTGGGGAGAAGATCATGGTGAGCGGGAAAAGAACATAGGAAATTCGCCAACCGATATTCTTACAAAAATGTAAGTTACGAGAGGGAAATGTAAGCCGGATACATGGCATGACATTTCCCTTTTGTCTATAATAAGGAAAAATACGAAAGGAGACAGAGATACAATTATGTCACTGCTAACCGTAAAAAATGTAAAAAAAATATATACCACCCGCTTTGGCTCGGTCAAGGTGCAGGCGTTAAACGACGTGAACTTTTCTGTGGAAGAAGGGGAGTATGTGGCCATCATGGGGGAATCCGGCTCGGGAAAGACCACGCTCTTAAATATTCTGGCTTCTCTGGACACGGCAACCAGCGGAAAGGTGCTGTTAAACGGGCAGGAGCTTTCCAAGGTCAGTCAGAAGGATCTGTGTGCGTTCAGGCGGGGGCACCTCGGCTTTGTCTTTCAGGATTTTAACCTGCTTGACACCATGTCCCTGCGGGATAACATTTTCCTGCCTTTAGTGTTAGCGGGAGTGTCTTACCGGGAGATGGAGGAACGGCTTGTGCCCCTTGCACGCAAACTGGCGATCAGCGACCTTCTGGATAAATATCCTTATGAGGTATCGGGCGGACAGAAGCAGCGGGCGGCGGTGTGCCGGGCACTGATCACAAGGCCGGATATCGTGCTGGCGGACGAGCCGACGGGGGCGCTGGATTCCAGAGCATCCGGGAAACTTCTGAAACTTTTTGGGGAGATAAACGGGGAGGGGCAGACCATTCTCATGGTGACCCACAGCATACAGGCGGCGGCACACGCGGGGCGGGTGCTCTTTATCAAGGACGGCTGCGTGTTCCACCAGATCTACAGGGGAGGACGGAGCCGGGACGAAATGTACCGCATGATATCGGACGCCCTGACGGTGATACAGGCGCAGCAGGGCAGCGGCGATGAGATGGGCGCTTCGGATCAGGCGTAAAAGAGAATGGGAGGTGCGCGAAATTATGAATAAATTAAAACTGCTGCCGGTTATGGCTTACAGAGGGGTGGTTCAGAATAAACTGGTTTACCGTCCTTATCTCATGGCGTGCTTTTTTTCCGTGTTCAGCTATTACCTGTTTTCTTCTCTTTTGCACAACGATCTGATGGAGAGGCTGCCGAAGGCGGCGTACGCATGGCTGATGCTCTCTTTGGGGAAGGGGCTGCTTTCCATTATTTTGCTGTTTTTTCTGCTCTATGCGGGCAGTTTTTTGCAGAAGCGCAGGCGGCGGGAACTTGGACTTTACAGTCTTTTGGGACTGGAACGGAAACATATTGGCATTATGCTTTTCTGGGAAAATCTGGGAATGTATCTGGTCAGCGTATCCGTGGGTATCATACTTGGTTTTGTGTTGAATAAGCTGATGTTTCTCCTGCTGCTTCGCGTGTCGCGGCTGGATGTGGAGGCAGCGTTCTACTTTTCCATAGAGGCAGTCATCGAGACGCTGAGGTATTTTGCGGTTGTTTTTCTGTGTGTCTATATCAAAAGTCTGTGGAGTTTTTACCGCATGAAACCGACAGAGCTTTTGGATGAGAGCAGGAAGGGGGAGAAGGAACTGAAACGGACCTGGCTGTGGACTGCGGCGGGCGTGATCCTGTTGGTATGCGGCTACCATATTTCCGTCACCAGCAGGCTGGACAGCATGATTTTTACAGATTTCTTTCTGGCGGTACTTCTGGTGGTGCTCGGCACTTATTTCCTGTTTACTTCGGGAAGCGTGGCTTTCCTGCGGTTTTTGAAGAAAAGGAAAAATATTTACTACAGGCCGTCCAATCAGGTGACGATTTCCGGTATGTTGTACCGCATGAAGAAGAATGCGGCCGGACTGTCCAATATCTGTATCTTTTCCACCATGCTTCTGATCACGTTGACCTGTACGGTCGCTTTGTGGACCGGAATGGATCAGGTTGCCTATTACGACTATCCCTATGATGTGGTGGCGTCCTATTCGGAGAACAGTAACGTGATGGAAAAGGCGCGGGAGAAAGCGCAGGATCTTTCAGAAAAGTACGGACAGGGCGCAGCGCGGCTGGACTGTTATAACAGCATGAAACTTACCTGCGGCAGACCGGAGGGAAGCAACGCGTTTATCATTGCATCAGGTGTGGAATTTGCTGACCAGTATGCGGTCACGCTGATGACGCTGGAGGATTATAACCGGCTGGAGGGAGAGGACAAAAGTCTGGAGGAGGATGAAGTGCTTCTGTACTCCACAGGAGCAGCGTTTGGCTGTGACAGCGTAAACTTTATGGGCGTGGAGGCATCCGTAAAGGAGGAACCGGAGGGGATTTATCCTTTTCCGCAGGCCAAAAACAGGATGTTTAATTTTACCGCCCAATATGTGATGGTGGTGAAAGATCAGCAGGCATTTGACAGGTTTGTGACGGCGTGGGCTGAGGTGAACGGTGTGACCGATCTGGAAGGATTTCTGCACAGCGGCGTGCGGCAGCTTGGTCTTTTGCTGGACGGGAAGGAGACGGAGCGGGAGGCTTTTGTCGAAGAGTGGTCCGTGTGGTGTCAGGGACAACAGGATTTTTTGCGGGTAGAAAATGGTCTGGCGGGAAGAGCTGAGGATTGTTCCCTGAACGGCGGCCTGCTTTTTATCGGTATTATCTTTGGGCTTATGTTCTTTATGTGTCTTCTGCTCATCATGTATTTTAAGCAGGTTTCGGAAGGGTATGAGGATCAGGACAGCTTTGGAATCATGCGGAAGGTGGGCATGAGTGATTCGGAAATCAGGGGAACGATCCGCAGGCAGATTCTGCTGGTGTTTTTCCTGCCCCTTGCTGGCGCATTTTTGCACACGGCGGCAGGGCTTGTGATGGTCAACTGCCTTCTGGCGGCATTGCGGTTCTTCGATACCGGGCTGCTGGTCCGCTGCTGTGCGGGCGTGGCAGCGGCTGTGGCGGTTCTTTACGGGGGAAGCTATGTGATGACGGCGAAGACGTATTACCGGATTGTGGGGAAGTGAGGGGAGGGGTGTCCTGCCGGGGTGGCAGGGCACTTCTTTTTAACGTAATTCAATTTTATCTTTCCGACAATCAATTTAGTCATTTTTTAATAAAAGACTATATTGAAGTTGACTTTCACGCAATTATCGGATAAAATAATACCATAAATTGTTTGCAAAATGGATGCTGTGGAGGAACGCCGGTTGAGAGATTATACATACGAGAATAGATGGAAGAGTCTGCTGACACCTGAAATCGTTGGATATTTGACTGCGATACATGAGTTTAGGGGAGAACAGCGTTTGATAGCGGACAGATATGCGGATGTTTTGGAAGATTTGGTGCAGATTGCGAAAATACAGAGTACCGAAAGCTCAAACAGAATTGAAGGAATATATACGTCTGATGAACAGTTAAGAAAACTGGTTTTAGATAAGACGAAACCCAGATCAAGGAGTGAAAGGGAAATTGCCGGTTACAGGGATGTACTGAATACAATCCATGAGAACTATGCGCATATTCCCATGAAATCTGCATTTGTATTACAATTGCACAGAGACTTGTATAAGTTTGAAGGTGGAGGTGCGGGTGGAAGCTACAAGGCGGCTGACAATGTGATAGAGGAACAGGATGAAGCGGGTAATAAAACAGTGAGGTTTCAGCCCGTTCCGGCATGGGAAACGCAGGAGTCGGTGGAACAGCTGTGCGAGGCGTATAGAAAAGCAGAGGAGGAAGGAGAGGCAGATTTACTGCTGATTATTCCTATGTTTGTTCTGGATTTTTTGTGCATCCATCCTTTTAGAGACGGAAATGGGAGGATGAGCAGACTGCTGACACTTCTCCTGTTGTACAGAGCGGGATATTTTGTAGGTAAATATGTCAGCATAGAAAAATTAATTGAGCAGTCTAAAGACACTTATTATGAGGCGCTGGCGGACAGCTCATCGGACTGGCATGAAGGACGAAACGACTACAGTTCATTTGTAAAATATATGTTTGGCGTTATTGTGGCGGCTTACAGAGAATTTTTTGAAAGGACGAAAACGGTTACCAGGCATAGGATGTCAAAACCAGACAGAATTGCAGAAGAAATAAAGAATCGTATTGGAGTGGTGACGAAAAAGCAACTGGTACAGCTGTTTTCGGATATCAGTCAGACCACGATTCAACGGACATTGAATGATTTGGTAAAAGATGGAAGGATTATTAAAATAGGCGGCGGCAGATATACCAAATACAAATGGAACTGGGAGGATGAGGAGTGATGGTTACAGGTGAGTTAAGAAATAAAATTGATGCTCTTTGGGATGCGTTTGCGGCTGGCGGTCTTGTGAATCCGCTGGAAGTGATTGAGCAGGTTACCTATTTGATATTTATTCGCGATTTAGATGTTTCGGATACTATGCGGGAAAAAGAGAGCGTTATGCTTGGACTGCCCTTTCAGAGTATTTTTGCCGGGAAGATTAAGGTGGGAGACAGAGAGCTGGATGGCAGGAACTTGAAATGGTCTGTGTTCCATGATTTTCCGGCTCAGAAAATGTACTCGGTTATGCAGGAATGGGTATTTCCGTTTATTAAAAACTTACATGGGGATAAGGAAAGCGCATATTCAAAATATATGGATGACGCTATTTTTAAGGTGCCGACACCGCTTCTATTGTCTAAGGTAGTGGACGCATTGGATGATATTTTTATATTGATGGAGCAGGCGAAAGAGCTGGACATCAGAGGGGATGTGTATGAATACCTGCTCTCTAAGATTGCGCAATCCGGGTTGAATGGACAATTTCGCACGCCAAGGCATATTATTCGTATGATGGTGGAACTGATGGAACCTTCCCCCGATGATATGATATGTGATCCGGCATGTGGAACCTCGGGATTTCTTGTGGCGGCGGGGGAATATTTGAAAGAACGGCGGAAAGAAGAAATTTTTTACGATAAAGTAAAGAGAGATCACTATATGAGCGGCATGTTTCATGGATATGATATGGATAGAACCATGCTGCGCATTGGCGCAATGAATATGATGACACACGGGGTAGAAAACCCTTTTATCGAGTACAGGGACAGTTTGTCGGAGCAAAATGCCGACAAGGACAAATATTCCCTGATATTAGCTAATCCGCCGTTTAAAGGAAGTCTGGATGCGGAAGCTGTGTCCGGAGATTTGCTTAAAGTATGTAAAACAAAGAAAACAGAGCTGCTGTTTCTGGCGTTGTTTGTAAGGATGATGAAAGTGGGAGGAAGATGTGCCTGCATCGTTCCTGACGGTGTGCTGTTCGGTTCCTCCAAAGCGCATAAGGATATCAGAAGAGAACTGTTGGAAAATCAGAGAATGGAAGCCGTGATTTCCATGCCGCCCGGCGTGTTTAAGCCCTATGCAGGTGTTTCTACGGGGATTCTTATATTTACAAAGACCAATCACGGGGGGACGGATCAGGTATGGTTCTATGATATGCAGGCGGACGGGTTCAGCCTTGACGATAAGAGAAGCCCTGTAAATGAAAATGATATTCCTGATATCATAGAACGCTTTCATAACAGGGATGGGGAGAAAAAGAGGGAGAGAACGGAAAAGTCTTTCTTTGTATCGAAGCAGGAGATTGTGGATAATGAATACGATCTGTCGGTCAACAAATATAAAAGGATGGAATATGTGCCGGTAGTATACCCGCCGACAGAGGAAATACTCGGGCAGATATTTGAACTGGACAGGCAGATTGGGGTGGAGCTGGAGGAACTAAAGGAGATGCTGGCGGAGCCGTAGACGGTGGCAGATGAATCTGGATAAGATGGTTTCTGTCATTAAGTAAGCGATTGGGAGGATGAATAATGAAGCGGGTAAAATTAGGAGAGATATGTGAGGTGGTCTCTGGAAGCACTCCTAAGACAAATATAGCCGAGTATTGGGATGGAGATCTTGAGTGGATAACCCCGGCAGAGCTGGACGATGAAACTTATATTATCAAAGAGAGTCATAGAAAAATAACACGTGCTGCGGTTCAAAAAACAGGTTTGAAGCCTTTTCCAAAGGGAACTGTCATTTTATCTTCAAGAGCACCGATTGGTAAGGTTGCTATTGCCGGTAAAGAGATGTATTGTAATCAAGGGTTTAAAAATCTTATCTGTTCGGAAAGCGTGGATAATAGATATTTGTATTGGTATCTCAAAGGACATACGGATTATTTGAATGCATTAGGCAGGGGTGCAACATTTAAGGAACTATCTAAAAACATTGTGGAGAATATTGAGATTCCTTTACCCGAGTTGGATAAGCAAATTATGTATTCCAATATATTAAAAAAGTGTTGCGATATAATGATGGCATTGAAGCAACAGATGACCCAGTACGAGCTGCTTATCAAATCCCGATTTGTGGAACTTTTTGGAGATCCAGTACAGAATCCGAAAAATTTTCCTGTTTTCCGAATGGATGAGGTTGTTTTGTTTCAGGGAGGAAGCCAGCCGGATAAAAAATATTTTGAATATGAGCCTTCAGAAGAAAATATCAGATTAATACAAATCAGAGATTATAAATCGGATAAATTTGTAACATATATTCCGAAAAACATGGCAAAGCGGTTTTGCACAAAAAATGATATTATGATAGGCAGATATGGGCCTCCGATATTCCAAATTTTAAAGGGCATAGAGGGGGCGTATAATGTGGCATTGATGAAAGCAGTACCGAAGCAAGGCAATAAAGAATTTATACGTGAGTTTTTAAAACAAGAGTGTTTATTGCGCTATTTGGAGAGCATGTCATCAAGAACAGCAGGACAGGACGGCATTCAAATGGATAAATTAAAGGCATACCCGTTTCCTATGCCGCCGATTAAACTGCAGAACGAATTTGCAGAGTTTGTTGCAAAGGTAGACGAATTAAAAGATACGACGCAGAAATCCATAAATGAACTTCAACTCCTGTTTGACAGTCTGATGCAAAAATATTTTGGCTAAAACAGGTACTCTTTTAAACGGGTGTCTGGCACAATGGAGGTCCACCATGACTAACTTTGACTATCTAAAAAAGGAAAAACAGTTCGACAGCTTCTCGGAGGTCGCCATATGTTCCGAGAAACTGCTTCCAATTGACAGGGAAGCCTGTGTCATCAACTGCCGCCGTGCGATGGAGTTTGCCGTCAAATGGCTGTATTCTGTCGACGCATCTTTGCAAAAGCCTTATCAGGATAACTTACATAGCCTGATGAGTACGGAGGAGTTCCGCCTCCTTGTAGATAAGGGGGTGTGGCGGCGGATGGACCTGATTCGTAAAATGGGTAACCGGGCGGCCCATGCGGGGGCAAAAATTACTTTTGATGAGGCATCTCTCTGCTTACAGAACTTATTTATCTTTCTTGATTTTGTTGCCTGTTGTTATGCGAAGGAGTATGAGGAACGCCAATTTGACTTGTCGCTTCTCGGCAAAGGGCTGCCGGAGCAGCAGGTGCCGCACAGAACGTTTGCGGATGTGGATCTGCAGGCGCTAATAGAAGAAAATAAGGCTTTGAAAGCGGAGCTTACAAAGAGAAGGGAAAGCAAGCACCCTGCGTATGTGCCTAAGCCGTTGGATTTATCCGAATATAAAACAAGGAAAATTTATATTGATTTTATGCTTCGGGATGCGGGCTGGGTTGAGGGGCAGAACTGGCTAAACGAGGTGAAAATAGAGGGGATGCCAAACCAATCGGGGAAAGGATATGCGGATTATGTACTCTATGATGATGCGCATAAACCACTTGCCGTTATCGAGGCGAAAAGCGCTTGTGAGGATGTGGCCAGAGGGCGGCAGCAGGCAAAACTTTATGCAGATATTCTGGAACAGAAATATCAGAGAAGGCCGGTTATTTTTCTGACGAATGGTTTTGACACAAGAATCATAGACGGCCAGTATCCGGAGAGACAGGTGTCTGGAGTTTATTCCAAAAGGGATTTGGAAAAATGGTTTAACTTGCGAAGTGGACGGACGCCGCTAAAAAATATTGTAGTGGATCAGAAGATTGCGGGAAGATACTATCAGGAAGCGGCCATCCGTGCGGTGTGTGACAGCTTTGGAGAGGGAAACCGAAGAAAAGCGCTTCTTGTCATGGCTACAGGAGCAGGAAAGACCAGAACGGTGATTGCGCTCTGCAAGGCATTGATGCATGCCGGCTGGATCAGAAATGTTCTGTTTCTGGCGGATCGAAATTCTCTGGTTACGCAGGCTAAGAGGAGTTTTGTGAATCAGTTTACCGAGGAACTGTCTGTTGTAAACGTGGTGGAGGAAAAAAATAATTATAATGCCAGATGTGTTTTTTCCACTTATCAGACGATGATACATCTGATTGATGATGCAGTGGACCAGGAGGGAAAAATTTTTTCCTGCGGACACTTTGACTTGATCATCTGCGATGAAGCGCACAGGTCTATTTACAATAAATATAAAGACATTTTTACTTATTTTGACGCTTTGCTGGTGGGATTGACGGCAACGCCGAAAGAGGACATTGATAAAAACACATACTCCATTTTTGATCTGGAGGACGGGGTGCCGACTTACGGTTATGATTTGGCTCAGGCGGTGACGGACGGTTTTTTGGTTGATTATCTGTCGGTGGAGTCGGAAGTAAAATTTATCGAGCAGGGGATTGCTTACGATGAATTGTCACAGGAAGACAGAGAGGCATATGAGAACACGTTTAAGGATGAGAACGGCAATTTCCCGGAAAGAATACAGTCCTCAGCTATCAATAAGTGGCTTTTTAATGAGGATACAATTAAGCAGGTTCTCCGCGTTTTGATGAATGAGGGGTTGAAGATTGATTATGGACAGAAATTAGGGAAAACGATTATTTTTGCGGTGAACCACAATCATGCAGAAAAAATTTATGAGATTTTCAATAAAGAATACCCCCATTTGTCCAGGAACGGACAGGATTTTGCGAGGGTGATAGATAACCGTACGGAGTATGCGCAAAAGGCGATAGATGAGTTTGCGGAGGCTGGGAAACTGCCGCAGATTGCTATTTCTGTGGACATGCTGGATACGGGGATAGACGTGCCGGAAGTGTTAAATCTTGTCTTTTTCAAAAAGGTGTTAAGCCGGGCGAAATTTTGGCAGATGATTGGCCGGGGCACCAGATTGTGTCCGGGATTGGTGGATGGGGAGGATAAGCAGAAGTTCTATATCTTTGATTTTTGCGGCAACTTTGCTTTTTTCAGGGTTAACGAAGGGAAACCGACTGCGAACCAGATGGCATTGCAAAGCGCAATTTTTAATCTGGAATTTCAGATTGCCTATAAACTGCAGGATGCAGGCCGCCAGGTAAATCGACTGATTGCGTATCGGGAAAAACTGGTTGAGACGATGAGAGGCAAGGTACAAGAACTGAACAGAGAAAGCTTCACGGTAAGGCAGCACCTAAAGCATGTTGAAATGTACTCTGATGTGAGCGGCTACCAGTCTATCAGCTATGAGGATACGCAGACGGTCAAGGAGGAGCTTGCGCCGCTTATTCTGCCGGATCAGGATGAGTCCTGCGCGGTACGTTTTGATGCACTGATGTACGGCATGGAACTGGCATATTTGTCAGATAAGACGTATACCAGGGCAAAAGGTGATCTGCTGAAACATGTGAAGGCAATAGCGGGTGTGGCCAATATCCCGGAAATTCAGGCAAAAACAGATCTGATTCAAAAAATCCTGCAGACGGGTTATTTGGACAATGCCGGACTTGATGAGTTTGAATATATCCGTGAGGAGCTTCGCAGTCTGATGAAGTATATTCCGCAGAAAGTGGCTATGTATGAGACAAATTTCGCGGACGATATTTTGTCAACAGAGTGGCATGAGGCGGAACTGGAAAGCGGTGATTTAAAAAATTATAAGGAGAAAGCGGAGTATTATATCCGCCAGAATCAGAATCATATTGCCATTGTGAAATTAAGAGGCAATAAACCTCTCAGTGACTTTGATGTGCAGTCGCTTGAGGAAATCCTCTGGGGAGAGATTGGAACCAGAGAAGATTATGAGAGAGAGTACGGGGAGAAACCTCTTGGAGAGTTTGTACGGGAAATTGTCGGGCTGGATATGAACGCGGCGAAAGAGGCGTTTGCGGAATATCTGAATGGTTCGAAGATGGACAGCAGGCAGATTTATTTTGTGAATCAAATCGTCGAATATATTGTTCATAACGGGTTGCTAAAAGACTTTTCTGTTTTACAGCATACGCCCTTCACAGATAAAGGGAGTGTGGTAGAAATCTTTACGGACATGAATGTCTGGACAGGAATCCGAAAGGTAATTGAACAGATCAACGCCAACGCAATGGCCTGACGTTTCAGCAGGCCATCCGGCAGGGGACCGATGCAGGGAAAGACAGCCCATGTGAAAGCGGAAATGGTTATTACCTCGAAGCCTTCCGGGATATCTGCGGCAGGATCATAGATCCGCGATCAGATAGGCAAAGTTAAAATTCACATTGTTTTAAGCAAAGAGCTAAGATATAATATAAATGTGGTCGGATACCTTTTTGTTGATGACGATATTCCAAACAAAAAGGAGGAAGTCCGTGGATACAGAATTGAAAAATGCGGTAAAAGCGACAGATACGAAGGCACAGTATGATGAGAGTGCCAAACGGCTGTTAGGACAAAAAAGTATACTGGCACATATACTGCTGCTTGGAGCGTTGCTGTCAAAAGAACTTACGATAGATGAGAAGCTAAATATCATTGGAAATGAATACGATATACCTATTGAGGAGAGTTTTAGAAAGGATGTGAGCGTTATGTGTAATCTGAGTCAGGGCATCGAGGATAAGGGAATTGCGATTGGCGAAGCAGCGGCAGAAGCAAGAATAATTCTAACAATGCATAGTAATGGATTTACAGCAGAACAGATAGCGTCTGCTATTAATAAGGGTATAGAAGATGTAGAAGCTATTATCAAGGGTAAAGAATTGGAACTTGCGTAAAAACAGGTTATGAAATGCCTCCAAGCAATCAAAGGTTTGGAGGTGTTTTTAAAGTTTCAAATATATTTGACCGATTTTAGATGAGAGGATACCGCGCCTATGGCACTTGAAAACAAACTGAATATAACCGATTCTGCACAGCTTGCCCGCACGGAGGAAAAAATGAGCAAGAAACGGGCGGCGCAGCTTTTTGAAAGCGGATATTTACGCACATTAAAGGCGGGAACACTGGAAAGTCTGATCAGTATACACAAATATCTCTTTGGGGATATTTATGACTTTGCGGGAAAAGTCAGAGAAGTGAATATTGCAAAAGGAAATTTCAGGTTTGCGCCAGTGGCCTATTTACAGGAAGCGCTCAGAAACATTGAGAGAATGCCTCAGACAACGTTTGATGAGGTGGTAGAGAAGTATGTGGAGATGAATGCGGCGCATCCTTTTCGGGAGGGAAACGGCAGGGCGATGAGAATCTGGCTGGATTTCATTCTTTATCAGGAACTTAAAATGGTGGTGGACTGGAGCCGGATCGATAAGGAGGATTATCTGCTTGCTATGGAGAGGAGTCCGATCAGGGATATTGAGATTAAATATCTCCTAAAAGGCGCTTTGACGGACAAAACAGAAGACCGGGAAATCTACATGAAGGGGATTGACCACAGCTATTATTATGAGGGATACACGGCCTATAAAACGGCAGAGCTGTTAGATGACTGAAACGGAGGAAAAGCCTTCCTGTCTGAAAAGAGCAGCGCCAACGTAATGGTCTGGCGCTTTCCGTGGGATTGCCCTTTGGCAAACTGTAGAAATCCCGCAAACATGCCGATATATCTATATAACAGACGCAACCGGATATCCCGCTCCCAAAACTTACAGAACAGGATATTCATAAAACAACGGACACAAGGATGTGTCTTACCATCAAAAGGAAGTGATACTATGAAAATCGGCGAAGCACAGAAAGCCTACAGGCAGCAGCTTGGTCTCTTAAGGGGCCAGCAGCGTGATTTTGTGAAACAGCGGGAGGAAAACCGCAAAAAACTGGAGGAAGCCCGAAAGAAAAGCGAGGAGCAGGGCGTGATCTTTGAGTTTTCCGAGGCATATTTGGAGAGAGAAAAGGAATTGCAGGAAAAAATCGACGAGCTTTCCGGCCAGATCAATAAAAACGAGAAGACACTCGACGAACTGATCGAGCAGGAAGCCGGCATTTTTAACAGTGTGGTGGCCGAGCAGCAGGGCGACGCGTGGAAGGAGTACGGCGAGGAGATGGCCAAGTGTCTGGAGATCGCCAGAAGGATCAGCCGGGGTGACCACGTGCCCGCGCAGGACGAAAAGAAGCTGATGGATTTCAACATGGACATCTACAAGATGGCTAAGGAGATGGCGGCCATGAATATGGAGGGAGAACACAAGGAATGGGATTCCCTCTGGGGTGAAGAGGAGGAGAAGGAGTACGCCGATCCCTTTGAAGAGTCTCAGAATGCAGAGACGAATGTGGAGATGCCGGAGGGCATGGAGGCGGAGGCATCCGCCGGGACGGAAGGGAATGTAGAATAGCGGGAGGCCTTCTCCCTGATGATCGGCAATGTGTTCTGGCAGTTATATACCTTTGTGGATACAATGATCGTCGGAAAATATCTTGGTGTGACGGCACTGGCCGCTCTGGGTGCAACAGAGTGGCTGGTGTTTGTTATTCTTAATTATTCTTTTAAGATTATGATTGCAAAAAAGTGGAAAATACTGATAAAATTAGAATGGCTTTTAAACTTAAACAGGAAATTACAACACGGAGGAATCAGATATGAAACCGACGGTACTTTATTACGCGAAATGCTCTACCTGTCAGAAAGCCCTGAAATGGCTGGAGGAAAAGGGCATTGCATACGAGGGGCGTCCGATCAAAGAGGAGAATCCGACGGCGGACGAACTGAAAAACTGGCATGAAAAAAGCGGTGTGCCGCTCAAGCGGTTTTTCAATACCAGCGGCCTGCTCTACAAGGAGATGGGGCTTAAGGACAAGCTGGCCGATATGAGTGAAGAGGAGCAGTATGCCCTTCTCGCCACGGACGGGATGCTGGTCAAGCGGCCGCTTCTTGTAAGTGAAAAGGGCGTGTGCCCGGGTTTTAAGGACAGCGTGTGGGAGAATCTCTTGTAAGGGGAAAATCGTAACAGTTCAGCTTTCGGCTTCACTGTTACGAAAAATCCTGTATGAGGCAGCGGCAAACAGACCGCTCCTGCAGAAGGGAGCAGATTTGCGCGGTACAGGAGGGCGGACGGCCAGGGAGTGAGAGATGGTACAGGACATTTTCAACGAGTACGCAAGATTTCCACAGGTGCACGGCATGGCGATAGGCGGTTCCCGCGCTGTTAAGAGAAACGACGAATTTTCGGACTATGACGTGTATGTTTACAGCACGGAGCCGGTTCCGGCAGAGTCAAGACGTGCCGTGCTGGAGAAATACTGTGACAGTATTACGCTTGACAGCCATGACAGGGAGCATGAGGACATCTGTATCATGGAGGACGGCACCGAGCTGCATATCGTATACCGGAATCTGCATGCGTTTCTCTCGTGCATTGACCGGGTGGTGGTACACTGCGAGGTGTTGGAAAGCTGTACTACGGGCATGTGGCACAGTCTTTTGACTGGCAGGATCGCATACGACAAAGGCGGCCTTCTGGGAGCGGCCAAGGAAAAATATCAGGTGCCTTATCCGCAGGAATTGAAAAATAATATCATCAGCAGCCATATGAACCGTATCAAGTATGGCATTCCCTCCTTCATGGTACAGATTGAAAGGGCAATGAAACGGGGCGACATGGTGCATATCAACCAGAGTGTGAACCGCTTTTTTGCTTCCTATTTCGATATTCTTTTTGCCCTGAATGAAAAGCTGCATCCGGGAGAAAAGCGTCTGATGCAGGTCTGCATGGAGGAGTGCGGCATTCTGCCCGCCAGATTTGAGCTGAATATCAGGCTGCTGCTTAACAGCATGTTCAAAGATCCGGCGGCGGCATCGGTGGTGGAGATTATGGTGTCGGAGCTTGAGAAGGTGATTGGGGAGACGCTTGCGTAGGAGCGAGGTTGCAATAGCTGCGGGTTTATTGTATATTAGAGTGAAAAGAACTTCTAAAGCTTAGCAGCAAAGGCTGCTTCGCTAAGAAGTTCTATAATTTCACTCAGGAGAATGCTAAAAAGCAGCATTCTCCGCATTGATTTGTGCTTTTAAATTTTTTATTTATAGAAAAGAGGATGAGTGGCGATGAAAATAATAGAAGGCGGTGTGACTGCGGCGGCGGGATTTGAGGCGGCTGGCGTGGAAGCGGGGATTAAATATCAGAACAGAAAGGATATGGCCTTGGTTTATAGTCAGGCGCCTTGCCGGGTGGCGGGGGTTTTTACCGGAAATGTGGTGAAGGCTGCGCCTGTTTTGTGGGATAAGGAGATTGTGACCCATTCTCCTTACGCGCAGGCGGTTGTGGTCAACGCGGGGATAGCCAACGCGTGTACGGGCAAGCAGGGATATGAGTGCTGTAAACAGACGGCGCAGAAGGCGGCTGAGGCGCTTAGCGTTTCGGCAGACGCCGTCCTTGTGGCGTCTACCGGTGTGATCGGATGGCAGATTCCCGTGGAAAAGATTGCGGCGGGTGTGGACAGGCTCGTGCAGACAAAGGCGCATACGCCGGAAGCGGGGCTTGCGGCCGTGGAGGCCATTATGACCACGGACACGAAGCCGAAGCAGGCGGCGGTGCAGATCGAGATTGGGGGAAAGAACGTGACCGTGGGCGGTATGTGCAAAGGCTCCGGCATGATTCATCCGAATATGAGCACCATGCTCGGCTTTATCACGACGGATGCCGCGATCTCCAAAGAGCTTTTGCAGGAGGCGCTTAGCGAGGACGTGAAGGACACCTTCAACATGGTTTCCGTGGACGGCGATACCTCCACCAACGATACGCTGATCGTGATGGCGAACGGACTGGCGGAAAATGCCGAGATCACGGAGAAAAATGAGGATTACGATAAATTTAAGGAAGCCCTTCATTATATAGATGAGACGCTGGCAAAGAAGATGGCCGGGGACGGCGAGGGCGCGACGGCTCTGTTTGAGACGAAGGTGATTCATGCGGCCACGAAGGAGGAGGCCCGTACTTTGTGTAAGTCCGTGGTCTGCTCCAGTCTGACCAAGGCGATGATCTACGGCCATGACGCCAACGTGGGGCGTATCATGTGCGCCCTCGGTTACGCGGGCGTGGATTTTGATCCGGAGCAGGTCGATCTATACTGTGAGGCTGACGGACACCGTATGCAGATCTGCAAAAACGGTATGCTGACCGACTACGACGAGGAGGAGGCGACAAAACTCCTCTCCGCTCCCGAGGTCAGCGTGATCGTGGATATGCACAGGGGCGACGCCGAAGCCGCCGCCTGGGGGTGCGATCTGACGCACGAGTACGTCAACATCAACGCGGATTATCGGAGCTGACGGTCAAAGCGCAGGCGAAGTTTATCGTCCGATGCGCATGTTGCAAAGCGCGAGAGCGGCGACGTAGAAAATCTCGGCTCCCAGCGGAAATTTATGAATAGAAAAGAGGCACAATTTCATGGAACAGCAGGAAATGGACAAAATTCTGGGCAAAGCGGAGGTCTTGATCGAGGCCCTTCCCTATATCCAGAAATTCAACAGAAAAATCATCGTGGTCAAGTACGGCGGCAGCGCCATGAGCAATGAGGAGCTGCAAAAAAACGTCATCAAGGACGTGACGCTTTTAAAACTGGTTGGGTTTAAGCCGATTATCGTTCACGGCGGCGGCAAGGAGATCAGCCGTTGGGTGGGCAAGGTCGGCAAGGAGGCGAAGTTCGTGAACGGACTGCGCGTGACGGATGAGGAAACCATGGAGATCGCGGAAATGGTTCTGAACAAAGTCAACAAAAACCTTGTCAGGATGGTGGAGGAGCTGGGCGTCAAGGCGGTCGGTATCAGCGGCAAGGACGCGGGGCTTTTGCGGTGTAAGAAGAGATATGCGGACGGCGAGGACATCGGCTTCGTGGGCGAGATCTGCGGTGTGGAGCCGAAGGTGCTTTACGATCTTTTGGAGAAGGATTTCCTGCCCATCGTGGCGCCCATCGGTCTGGACGAGCAGTTTATGACTTACAATATCAACGCGGACGACGCGGCCTGTGCCATCGCGAAGGCAGTGAGTGCGGACAAGCTGGTGTTCCTCACGGACATCGAGGGTCTGTACAGGGATATCAACGATAAGTCCAGCTTTATTTCAAGACTGACGGCGGCTCAGGCGGAGGAGCTGATCGGGAGCGGCTGTATCGGCGGCGGTATGCTGCCGAAGCTCGGAAACTGTACGGACGCCATCAGAGAGGGCGTCAACAGGGTCCACATTCTGGACGGACGGATCGCCCACTGCCTGCTTTTGGAGATCTTTACCGACCACGGTATCGGTACGGCGATTATTGCGGACCGGGATAAAGAGACGATGACCGACTGAGCGGGCGGCTCGCGGCAACAGGAAATTATAATCGGCAGGCATCATTTGCACCGCAGTTCTGTGCAGATGATAAAACCAGCGGTCCCGAATAAGAGGGTGACAGAAAGAAGGCAGAACAGAATGAGCGCAGAAATGCAGAAATATATAGACGAGGCGGAGCAAGCCCTACTTCACACATACAACCGCTATCAGGTGGTGTTCGACAGGGGAGAGGGCGTCCACCTCTACGATATGGACGGAAAGAGGTATCTGGATTTCGTGTCGGGAATCGCGGTGTTTGCGCTGGGGTACCACAATGAGGCGTACAACGACGCGCTGAAAGGACAGATCGACAAGATCATCCATACTTCGAACTACTATTACAATGCGCCAGCCATCGAGGCGGCGAAGAAACTCAAAGAGATTTCCGGCATGGACCGTGTCTTTTTCACAAACAGCGGGGCGGAGTCTGTCGAGGGCGCGATCAAGGTGGCGCGCAAATACGCGTATCTGAAGGACGGCAAAACGGATCACGAGATCATTGCCATGAACCATTCCTTCCACGGGCGCACCATGGGCGCGCTTTCGGTGACGGGAAATCCCCACTACAGGGAGGCGTTCGAGCCGATGATCGGCAACATCCGTTTCGCGGATATGAATGATTTTGACAGTGTGATGGCGCAGGTGACGGACAAAACCTGTGCGATTCTTTTTGAGACCGTGCAGGGGGAGGGCGGCATCTACCCCGCCACGGAGGAATTTATGCGAAAAGTCAGGGCGCTCTGCGACGAGCGGGATATCCTGATGATATTGGACGAGATCCAGTGCGGCATGGGGCGAACCGGAACGATGTTTGCATGGCAGCGCTATGGCGTTAAGCCGGATGTGATGACGACGGCCAAGGCGCTCGGCTGCGGCGTGCCTGTGGGGGCCTTTTTGATGACGGAAAAGGTGGGGGCGAACTCTCTTGCGGCCGGGGACCACGGCACCACCTACGGCGGCAATCCGCTGGCATGCGCGGCGGTCAGCAAAGTGATTGACCTGTTTCAGGAGCAGGATGTGCTCGCCAATGTGAACAGGGTTGGCGCCTATCTGGAGAAACGGCTTGACGAGCTTGTTGCAGAGTTTTCCTGCGTGGAGGCAAGGCGCGGCGCCGGGCTGATGCAGGGGATTGTGCTTGACAGGCCCGTGGGCGGCATCATCACGGAGGCGATGGAGAGAGGACTTGTGCTGATCAACGCCGGGACGAGCATCATTCGCTTTGTGCCGCCGCTTGTCATCATGCAGGAACATGTGGACGAAATGATATCTATTTTGAAAAAGTGCTTACAGGCGCGCGAAGCGTGAGCGGGAGAATACTGAAAACAGGGAATTTTGAGCGGTAATTCGGTATTTGCTATAAAAGGAGAACGGCATTGACATTTAAGAAAAGATTACTTATGATCCTCGTGACTGCACTGACCGCAGGCGGTCTTTACGGTGCGGGGAGGCTTGGGCTGACGGTTTTGCCGAAGGCGGAGGAAGAGACCGTGGAGGATTCCCTGTTCAGACACAGGGAAACCCTGTATCTGTGGTATGCGGACGAGGGGCTTACGGACTATTTAAACGGTGTGGCGGTGGCCTACAGCGAATATCAGGACGAGGTGCGCGTGGTTCCGGTCTACACCCAGGGCCTTGAGTATTTAGAGACGATCAATCAGGCTTCCTTACAGGGGGAGGAAGTGCCCGACTTGTATATAGTCAGCAACGACTCTCTGGAAAAGGCGTATCTGGCGGGGCTTGCCTGTGAGGTGAAACTGCCCGAGGGGGCGCAGACCATGGAGGAACTGCTGCCGGAAACGGCAGTCCGGGCGGTGACATACCATGACAAGCAGATCGGCTATCCTTTCTATTTTGAGACGAGCTGTCTGCTCTACAACAGAACTTATCTGGAAGAGTGGGCAAAAGCGCAGATTACCGCAGAGAGGGATCAGGCTGCGGCTCAGGACGCGCAGGAGCAGGCGGACAGCGGCGACGTGGAGGAAGAGATTCAGGAGACGCAGGAGGAACAGGAAGTTTCCAGGGAAGAGATCGAAGCCAAGATAGAGGAGGCCATTCCCGAGACGATAGACCAGATTTTATCCTTTGCGGACGTGTACGACGCGCCGGAACAGGTGGAGGCGGTCTTTAAGTGGGATGTGTCGGATATCTTTTATAATTATTTTATTGTGGGGAACTATATTGACGTGGGCGGCAAAAACGGCGACAATGCGGATTCCATCGGCATCTACAACGAAAACGCCATCAAGGCGCTTCGGGTGTACCAGAATTTGAACCAGTTCTTTTCCATAGATACGAAGGAAATCAGCTATGACGGCGTTTTGCAGGATTTTCTGGACGGAAAGATCGTCTACACGGTGGCCACTACGGACGCCCTGTCAAAACTTGAGAAAGCCCGCGGAGAAAACGTATTTTCCTATGAGTACGGTGTGAGCAGAGTGCCCGATGTGAGCGGGGAGCTTGGCTCCGCGTCCCTGTCCGTGACACAGTGCGTCGGGGTCAACGGCTATTCCACGAAAAAGGAGATGGCGAACGATTTTGCGGTGTATCTGACACAGTACAACACGCAGGAGCTTTCTGTCAGAACGGGCAAACTGCCTGTGTACTGCGACGGGGGAACCTACGACGATCCCAATGCGGCGGCCTTTCTGGAGGAGTACGCAAGGTCGGTTCCCATGCCGAAGATGATAGAGACGAGCAATTTCTGGGTACAGCTTGAGATTGCCTTTGCAAGAATCTGGGAGGGAGCGGACGCCAACGAAGAACTGCGGTCGCTGTCCGAACAGATTATGGGACAGGTGATGGGCGAAGCCTACACGGAGGAATATATCGACGTGCCGCTTCCGGTGGAGGAGACAGAGGAAGACGGGGAAACACAGGAGCAGGAATAGAAGCAGATTTCTGCGGTCATACGGCAGATAAGAATAATTACCGACCGATATGGTCAACCTAAGACAAGACAGGGAAACCCGTCTTGTTTTACTTTATGACCAGGAGGTAATTATGTTAGGATTTTGGATCGCCATTTTATCGGGCGCGTTGATGAGTGTGCAGGGAGTCTTTAACACGCAGGTTACCAAACAGTCGGGAATCTGGGTCGCAAACGCTTTTGTGCAGTTTACGGCCTTGTTGGTCTGTCTGGCCGTCTGGCTTGCCACGGACCGGTCCTCCTTTGCACAGCTTCTCAAGGTGGAGCCGAAGTATATGCTGCTTGGCGGCGCCATCGGCACGTTTATCACATACACTGTGATCAAGAGCATGGAGCAGCTCGGCCCTGCGCGGTCAGTGATGTTCATTGTGGTTTCCCAGCTGATCATCGCCTATGCCATCGAAGTTTTCGGCCTTTTCGGGGTGGAAAAGCAGCCTCTTGAAATGAAAAAAGTGTTGGGTGCAGGCGTGATGATTGTGGGAATCGTCATTTTTAAGTGGACATAGTTCAAGATTTATCTTACAATGAAAATACAGCGCATAGCGGGAAACCTCCCGGAGGGCGATGAAGCCGGAAAGGGAGACTATGCAGAAGAAAAAAGAGAAAAAATGGTCGGACAGGGCATGGCAGGCGGGACTCGTATTCGCACTGCTTATACTGTTATGCAGCTGTACGAAGAAGGAGGAACTTCTTCTTTTGAACGGAGAAAACGCGGCGAAGAGGTCGGAAGAAGGGGATGTTTTTTCGGAAGACTTCGGAGAGCAGGCGGCTCCTGAGGAGGAAGCCTTGGGCGGCACGGCTAAAGAGACAGGGCATGTGCAGGACGGTGAGAGTCAGGGGGCTTTGGCGGTCTCTGGCGAGGCATCCACGCAGGCGGATGTCAAGGCAGCGAGTCCCGGCGTGATCTACGTCCATGTCTGCGGCGCGGTTGCCAATCCCGGCGTCTATGAGCTTAAGTCGGGGTGCCGTGTCTATGAGGCAGTGCAGGCGGCAGGCGGCTTTGCCGAATGTGCCGAACAAAATTATGTAAACCAGGCACAGGCATTGGCAGACGGTGTGAAGCTGGTGATTCCCACAAAGGAGGAGGCGGCTGCGGCGGGAAAGGCGCAGGACGGCACATCGGATAAGAATGGTGCTTTGCAGGAAAGTGCGGAGAAAGGGAAGGGCATTGCGGGCGGTGCCGCACAGGAGGGCGCAGAGAAGCCGCTTGGCATTGTGGGCGGCACAGATTCCGGCGGACCAAGCGGGGACGGAGGTGTCTCAGACAGCCGGATCAACATAAACACCGCGTCGGAGACAGAGCTTTGCGAAATTCCCGGTGTAGGCGCCACGCGGGCGGCGGCCATCGCGGCCTACAGAGAATCCCACGGCGCCTTCGAGAAGCCGGAGGACATCATGAGAGTGAACGGCATCAAAGAGGGCATGTATGAGAAAATAAAGGACAGCATCCGTGTAAAATAGAGAAACGCGGTCAAAACCGGCGTTTTTCCTAAATAACAGACAGGGGCGGAAAGTATGGCACAGAGAGTTTTGGTAGTGGATGATGAAAAGTTGATCGTGAAGGGGATTCGGTTCAGCCTGGAGCAGGACGGCATGGAAGTGGACTGCGCTTACGACGGGGAAGAAGCCCTGAAATTGGCGGAGGAAAATGCGTACGACATGGTTCTTTTGGATGTGATGCTGCCGAAAATGACAGGATTTGAGGTGTGTCAGCAGATCCGCGGCTTTTCCAATGTGCCGATTGTCATGCTGACGGCCAAGGGCGACGATATGGATAAGATTCTCGGGCTTGACTACGGCGCGGACGATTATATCACGAAGCCCTTTAACATTTTGGAGGTAAAGGCCAGAATCAAGGCCATTATGCGCAGGACGAACAGACATACGCCGGAGAAAAAAGAGTCGGTTAAGACGGTGGAGCGGGGCGATATGCGTCTCGACTGTGAGGGCAGGAGAGTGTATATCAGGGATCGGGAGATCAACCTGACAGCCAAGGAGTTTGAGGTGTTAGAGCTTCTGATGCGGAATGCCGGAAAGGTTTACGGCAGGGAGGAGCTTCTCAAGCTGGTGTGGGGAAGCGACTACCCCGGAGATGTGCGGACAGTGGACGTACATATCAGAAGACTGCGCGAAAAAATAGAGGAAGTGCCCGGAGAGCCTGCATATGTGCGGACGAAGTGGGGCGTTGGATACTACTTTGCTTAATATACAATTACGTAAAATTCCATTCTTGAGAAGCCTGAAGGGGCGTATTTTCCTGATTCTGCTCATTGTCGGGCTGATTCCGTGCTTTATCATGCGCTATGCGATCCTGCAAAATTATGAACGGCGGGCGGTAAATGTCAGAACTTCTGACATTTCCACCCAAGTCAGGATTCTGGCAGATCACCTGATTACTTATCATTACTTGCAGGATACTTCTTCCGAGGTCATCAATGCGGAGCTTGAGCAGCTTTCGAATCTGTATGACGGCCGCGTGCTCGTGATCGATGCAAATCTTCGGATTGTGAAGGACACCTACGGCATCAGCGAGGGAAAAACGATTATTTCGGAGGAGGTCATCCGCTGTCTGCGGGGCGAGAGCGCCAACAAGTACGACAGGGAAAACGGCTATATTGAGATGACCATACCCATCACGGAGACGCTTGCGGCGGATCTGCCGGTGGGAGCCGGGGAACGCATCGAGCTGGTGCGGGGCATTATGCTTGTGAGCGCATCCAACGACAATATTATCGCTACCATGGATATCTTGAACCATCAGGCAGTGATCATTATGTCGATTGTCGGCGTGCTGATTTTTGTCGTGACGCTTCTGGTGTCCAAGTTCCTCTTTTCTCCCTTTAAAAAGATGATACGGGCGCTTGACCAGGTGCAGGAGGGATATACCAACGACCCGATTTCCGTGACGGACTGTCTGGAGACGGAGCATATTGGAGACGCTTTTAACCGGGTGCTGGGGCGTATGAAGATGCTGGATGATTCGAGACAGGAGTTTGTCTCGAACGTGTCCCATGAGCTTCGGACGCCGATCACCTCCATGAAAGTGCTGGCGGATTCCCTGATCACCCAAAACGACGTGCCGTTAGAGGTATATCAGGAGTTTATGTCCGATATTGCCGCCGAGATCGAGCGGGAGGACAAGATCATAAACGATCTGCTGTCCCTTGTTAAGATGGACAGGAAGTCGGCGGATCTGAATATTTCCGAGGTGGATATCAACGCCCTTGTGGAGCTGATTATGAGGCGGCTGCGGCCCATCGCCAAGCGCAGGGATGTGCAGCTTGTCTATGAGAGTCTGCGGCCTGTGACGGCGTCGGTTGATGAGGTCAAACTCACGCTGGCGTTGTCCAACCTTGTGGAGAACGCGATTAAATATAATAAGGAGCACGGGTTCGTGAAGGTGACGCTGGATGCCGACCACCAGTTTTTTACGGTGCAGGTGGAGGATTCCGGCGTAGGCATTCCGGAGGACGCGCTGGAGCATATTTATGAGAGGTTCTACCGTGTGGATAAGTCCAGGTCCAGAGAGATCGGTGGAACGGGGCTGGGACTTGCCATTACGAGGAGCGCAATTCTCATGCACAGAGGTTCGATTAAGGTGGCGAGCATCGAGGGGGAGGGAACCGATTTTACGGTAAAAATCCCTTTGAAGTACATTGCGGTGTAGACGAAAAAGAGGCAGTGTTGTTTCCGGTGTGGTGCAGGCGGAAAGAGGCAGTGTTGTTTCCGGTGCGGTGTAGACGAAAAAGCGACGGCGGTGATTCCGGTGTGGTGTAAGGAGATGAAGACTGGTATGAAAAAGGCGGGACATTTGGTTGTCTTTGCTGTTTTGATCATGGGACTGCTTCTTTGTACGGCTTGTGCGGGCAGGCATGAGAAACAGGACGGAACCGTATATAACATATATTATGTAAACAAAGAGGAGACAAAGATCGTAGCGCGGGAGTATGTGAGTGAAACCTCGGAGGGGGACGCGCTGTTAGAAGAGCTGCTGGAACAGCTTTCCCATATCTCAGAAAAAATGGATTACCAGGCGCTTCTTTCCAAGGAAATTTCGGTGGAGGGTCATACGCTGGAAAACGGCCTGCTCACGCTTGATTTTGATGAGAGCTACAAGGAGCTGCGGGGGACGAGGGAGATTCTTGCGCGGGCGTCCATTGTGAGGACGCTGACACAGCTTCCGGGTGTGGAGCGCATTACATTCACGGTGATGGGGGAACAGCTTATGGACGCGTCGGGAGCGACGGTGGGAGTGATGGCGGCAGACACCTTTATCGAGAACGCGGGCAATGAGATCAACGCCTATGAAAAAGTGGATCTGAAGCTCTATTTTGCTAACGAGACGGGGGACAGTCTGGTGGAGGAGAACCGCCGCAACGTGGTATATAACAGTAATATTTCGCTGGAAAAGCTGGTGGTGGAGAAGCTGGTGCAGGGACCGATGACGGATGGGGCGTATCCGACTATAAATCCGGCCACAAAGATTGTCAGCGTTACGGTGAAGGATGGGACATGTTATGTAAACTTAAACGATGATTTTTTAAGCCAGCCCTACAACGTGGCCTCCGATGTGACCATTTATTCCATCACCAACTCTCTGGTGGAGCTGTCCAATGTGAACCGTGTGCAGATATCTGTAAACGGTAAAACGGATATTTCGTACCGGGAAAATATGAGCCTGAACAATGTGTTTGAGAGGAATCTGGACATATTGGACCCGGGGAGTGTGCAGTGATTCTGTGTTATGTAAACCTGTAAACCGCGAGGTGTAAGTAGAGAGAAAAAGATTATGTAAACTTAAAAAAGAGCAGTAAGGAGGAAAGTTATGCGCAGACCATTATGCCTGTTTGGACTGGCATTTGTGATGGTTCTGCTTCTTGGGATAAACCTGATGCCGCACGACCCGCCGGATTACGGCGCGCTCGACGGGGAAACGGTCGCCGCCGCAGGATGCGTGGCGTGGAAGGAGCACAGGATTTCAGGGGCGGAGGAAGTTCTCGTAGTAACGCTGGAGCAGGCCATTATTCTGAAACCGGATCAAAGATCCGTTCTGAAACAAATCTTAGTAGATTCTGAAACAGTATTTTCAAATGCAGCCGATGCAGATTCCGTAAAGAAAACCAGAGAATTTTTAGAAGAAAACAAAGAAAGCATACGCCTTGCGGGCACAGAGGAGATCACGGGGATTTTATGCTATCTGGGAAGGGAGGAGAATCCCGCCATGGGTAGTTTTTTGCTGGTGGAGGGGAAGTTTCGCCCGTTTTCGCAGGCCACCAATCCCGGTGAGTTTGACGCGGCGGATTATTACCGTGTGACGGGGCAGCAGGGCAGACTGATGAGAGCCTCCTGTCTGGCGCAGAGCGGGCATTTTTCGCTTTTCCGGGAAGGACTGTACCGCTGTCGGGAATACCTGTCGCTCCTTCTGGGCGGCTGTTACCCCACAAAGGAGGCGTCCGTCATGAGGGCTATGCTCCTGGGGGAGAAAACCATGCTGGACGGAGAAGTCAAAAGCCTGTATCAGCAAAACGGCATCATACATATTTTGGCCATAAGCGGCCTTCACCTCTCCGTTTTGGGAATGGGGTTTCACGGGATGTTACGGCGAATGTATGTGCCCAAAGTAGTTAACATAATATTGACACTCACATTGATGTACTGTTACGGGACAATGACGGGCATGGGGATATCCATTGTCAGGGCATTTGTCATGTTCGGGATGAAATTGTGCGCGGACTTATGCGGCCGGACCTACGACTTGCTGACGGCCATGACGGCGGCCGCGCTTCTGATACTTGTCGAACAGCCGCTTTATCTGACGCAGAGCGGTTTTCTCTTCTCTTTCGCCGCGGTCTGCGGCATCGGACTGCTGCCGAAGGTTGTGAGGCGTTTTCCCGAGGGACAAGACCTTTTAAAGGCCCTGCTCACGGGAGGCTGGATTTCCCTCTGCACCCTGCCCGTGTATCTGTGCTTTTATTACGAATTTCCGCCTTACTCCGTGCTCTTAAACCTGATCGTGATTCCCTGCATGGGAGTGCTTCTGATAAGCGGTATTGTCGTTTTGGGGGCGTCGGCATGTCTGCTGCCGCTTGGGCGTCTGGCGGCCTTTCCCGGTATCTGGATCTTGGCTTTTTACGAAAAATGCGCTTCGTTTTGTCTGAGACTGCCCGGAAAACGGTGGGTGGCGGGACGGCCGGAGAACTGGCAGATTGCGCTGTATCCGGCGATTTTGGCGGCGGCTGTTTTCTTTGCGGGAAAGGCGGAAAAGAGAAACAAAGGATATTTCTGGTGCGCGGTTTTTTGTGCGGTGATCCTTCTGGGCTTTCGGATACCCCAGCGCTTTGAGATTACCATGCTGGATATCGGGCAGGGAGACTGTATTTATCTGGCGGACGGTGCGGGAGGGCACTATCTCATTGATGGCGGCAGTTCCGACAGGAAAGATGTGGAGACATATCAGATTGCGCCGTTTTTAAAGTACCGGGGTGTAAGCAGGCTGAACGCGGTGTTTGTCACCCATTCGGACGCGGATCACATAAGCGGCATTGAGGGAATGCTTCGGGATTACGGGGAGACGGGGATAGAGATAGGCTGCCTGTTTCTGCCAGATGTTGGGAAGGAGAGCAGGGACGAGTCCTATCATGGATTGGAGGAGCTGGCGGCGGACGCAAGTGTGCCTGTCATGTATCTCCATGCGGGGGACCGGTTGGAGAGTGGAAAAGTTATGTTAACTTGCATACACCCGACAGAAAATTATGTAAATCAAAATAACAATGCCTGTTCCATGACGCTGTATCTGACCTATGAAAACTTTTCCGCCCTCTTTACGGGAGATCTGGAAGGGGAGGGAGAAGTGTTGGCGACAGAGCGGCTTTCCCATATGGGAGACGGCGCGGGAATTGCCCCGCCGCGCCTTACCCTGCTGAAAGCAGCCCATCACGGTTCCGGGAACGCCACAAAGGAGCCGCTTCTTGCGCTTACAAATCCCCGGATCGCGCTTATCTCCGCGGGGCGGGACAATTCTTACGGCCATCCACACAAAGAGACGCTTAGACGGCTTACGGACAGGGGATGCCGGATCTACCAGACCCCGGAGAGCGGCGCCGTGACGGTGCGGGTGAGAGGCGCAAGCGTCCGGGTGGAGCCGTATCTGGGGCGATAAGGAGAAAGATGTTGGATAGTGCGGAGGGGCGACAAAACAAATACAAATAAGAAAGGGACTTCCTCAATCCATATCACAGGAGAGCAAAGACCATGAATAAAAAGCAGGAACAGCAGATTTGGGACTATTACAGCAC
>CARUOB010000036.1:0-258 GCA_949076555.1 uncultured Lachnospiraceae bacterium
CATGTACACCACCCATACTTTATTAAAGTATTTTTTTAAGTGTACCATCTCTTTTATCAAAATGCAACGTTAACTGATCCATCTCCTTTTCATTCTCTGTTTTCCCATCCCTCTAAAATCATGTCATCAAGGGCATTTCCCGGCGGAACGATGGGCATGACATTGGCTTCTGCATCTATGATAAACTCAATAACCGTAGGCGTTTTTGTATTTCGTCTCGCACGAACCAAAGCCGTTTTTATCTCTTCTGCCTTTGCG
>CARUOB010000036.1:268-29968 GCA_949076555.1 uncultured Lachnospiraceae bacterium
GCACCATAGCTTTCTGCCAGCGCAACGAAATCCGGCGTGTATGCCGGGCAGCGCTGGTCAGGCCTGTTGCAGCCAATCTCACAGCTTCTCCGATAACGCATACAGGTACTCGAATACCGCCTTTCATAAAACATTTCCTGCCACTGCCGCACATTCCCTAAATATCCGTTATTCAATACGCAGACGATAATTGGCAGCTCATAGACAACCGCTGTCGCCATTTCCTGAATATTCATCTGCATACCGCCATCGCCGGATATCACAATGACATCTTTATCCGGATTCCCCAGTCTTGCTCCGATCGCTGCCGGAAAACCATATCCCATTGTCCCAAGGCCGCCCGATGTCAGCATTTGCTTATTTTCACCAAGTTCAAGAAATTGTGTTGTCCACAATTGATTCTGACCCACGTCTGTAGCAACAATGGCATCTTCGAACAATCCGTTTATGGTTTGGATGATCATCTGCGGTGTTAAACCTGCTTTCCCCATAGTGACCGGGTATTCCTTTTTCCAAAGGTTGATCTCATCTGTCCACGCTGAAATATGCAGCGGCTTTGCCTTTGCAAGCAAAGTGCATATCGCCTTTTTCGCATCCGCAACAATCGGAACATCCACATCAATATTGCGGGAAATAGACGCTGCATCCACATCAATATGTACAATCTTTGCATTCGCTGCAAATTCTTCTGTTTTTCCCGTAATACGGTCGTTAAACCGCGTTCCTATCGCAAAAAGGACATCGCATTTACTGATTGCTGTATTGGCGGCATAACTCCCATGGATGCCTATATTGCCGACATATAAACTGTTGGTTGTCGGAATCGCCCCTTTTCCCATGATCGTCGTAATAACAGGCACGCCTGTCAGCTCCGCAAGCTGTGTCATTTCTTTATCCGCACGGGCAATCTTCACACCGCCTCCTATCAAAAACACGGGCTTCCGCGCATGATTCAAGAGATCCAGCGCCCTGTGCATCTGTCCCAAATGCACGGCCGCATTCGGCTTGTAACCTCTGACCGCAATTTCCTTCGGGTAAAAATCACTGCCGTAAGCCCTCTGAATATCCTTTGGCAGATCAACAACCACGACTCCCGGTTTTCCTGCCTTAGCGATTTCAAACGCCTTTTTGATTGTTTCCGCCAAATCTTTCCTCTCCCGCACCGTTACGGCATATTTACAGATACTTCTTGTGATACTCACAATATCCACTTCCTGAAAGGCGTCCTTCCCGATAAGATATGTCGGCACCTGTCCCGTAAAGCATACCAACGGAACGCTGTCATAATTCGCAGTGGCGATGCCTGTGACAAGATTCACAGCTCCCGGCCCGCTCGTCACAAGGCAGACGCCGACTTTGCCCGTGGAACGTGCGTAACCGTCCGCCGCATGGATCAAACCCTGCTCATGGCGCGGCAGGATCACATCTATGTCCTGCTCTCCATAGAGTGCGTCAAACAGATCAATCGCCTGTCCTCCCGGATAAGCGAACAAAGTGTCAACCGCTTCTTCTTTCAGTGCTTTCACAAATAAATCTGCCCCTGTAATCTGTTCCATATTCTCCTCCTCTTTAATGCGTGTACTTGCTTGCATCAGTCTTATTTTTTTAGGAAACAACTTCTGTCGTTTCCTATTGCATTGTCATGCGTCAGCTCCTATTTTACTGATAAATGCCTTTTACAAACATCTGCACACTTTCTTTGATGTACTGGTCTTTTTCCACATCTGTAAGCTCTTTTCCGAAGGATGCGTGCAGAAATGTGTAACCGAATGTTGCAGAAAAAACGGTCAATGCCAGCGTCTCAAAGTCTTTCTCCGGTATTTTCCCCATCTCGCACATCTTACTTAAGTAATCGGTAAATGTCGTCAAAAACGCCTGTGGCACTTTCATAATAAGCTGTTTGGTTTCCTCATAGAGCTGCGGCGCCCGCAGTCCGATCGACAAATTGACAAAATCCGGTGTCATCCTGTCAATGTATTCCCTCATGAACATCTCCAAATCTGCCTGCAAATCCCACTCTGCCTTCTCAAAAATCTCCGGTGTGACATTGGCACGCCAGCCCGCCTGATTAGCCCCCTGCAAGACGATATCCTTTTTGCTCGCAAATTTGCGAAACAGGGTGCACTCGTTTACACCTGCTGCCTTCGCAATCTCTTTCGTGGTTGTTGCAACGTAACCTTTATCCCGGACCAGTGTCATTGCCGCGTCAATTATTTTCTGACTTGTTTCATCCAAATCTGATTCCTCCTACACGCAAGTACATGCTTTCATATTAGCAGATAGGAAATCGCAAGTCAACGCGTTTTTCCCTCTTCCATTTCTATTCGGCCCTTTCTCCCTGCTGCAGCATCACCGTAACCCTGAATACTTCTCCCTCGGCCTTCACATCCATAGACCCGAGGTAGCGCTCTGCCACGTCCCGCACATTTTTCAGCCCGATCCCGTGCTCCGGCAGTATACCGGGCCGCCCGTCCTGCTTCGTTGTCGCCGGAAGACTTTCCCCCTCTCTCCATTCCAGTTTTCCGTCAAAGCTGTTCTCCACCTCTATCAGCAGGAAATGCCGCTTTCTTTTTAGTGTCAGACTGATATGGCGCTTTTCCTCTTCCAGCTTTTCACATGCCTCTATGGCATTGTCCAAAAGATTATTCAGTATGATCCCCAGGTCAAAGGCGGACACGGTATCCGTCTCCCGGTACTCAAATTTTACGCTGCATACGATTCCGGCGTTTGCCGCCCGGCGGTATTTGTCGTTGATGATGACATCCGTCACGGCATTTCCCGTACTGAATTTATAGTCAAGCTCCTGTATGGTCGCATCCAGCTTTTCAATATACCTCTCCACATCTCCATACTTTTCACCCGCTACAAGCCCCTTGATATTAGCCATATGGTTTTTCATTTCATGTCTTACCCTGCGGATGCTGCCATAGAAATGCTCCGCCTCTTCAAGCCTCCTTTTTAAAGCTTTTGTCTGCTGTTCTTCCACAAAGTGCTTTTCTCTCTCATCCTGCAGTTCTTTGTATTTTCGAAAAATACAGACCGCGGATATCTCCCCTGCACAGAGCAGAACCGCGATCATGGGTATCCGCCATACCATCTCTTTCTTCTGGGTAAAAAGACAAAAGATCTCCTGCTCCATGGGTACCATTATCAGATCAATGACCATCCATACAAGCATACTGCCGACCACATTGAGAACAGACAAAAAAACGGTATCCTGCCAGTTCATGGACAGCGGACTCTTAATCATCTTTTTCAAAATAAAGACCGTCAAAATAAATGCAAGCGTATAAATCAGCAGCATACAGACCTGTCCGACCATCAGACTCCGGTACAAATGAAACATGTAAGCGGCATCCAAAACATCCAGACTTCCCAGCGTCTCATCCATGATAAACTGATAAATACTGCTTGCAACCAGAAAACTCATCCCGTGAAAATTGTAAAACAACAACAGCGTAAAAACGGCTTTTTCCAGACGCCCCCTATATGTGATATAGCAATACGTCAATGCTATAACCGCTGAAGCCACATACCTTCCCCAGCCGGGAGCATACAGGCACAGGCGTAGAAACACATTGGCCGCCGCCAAAATACCCGCAAAAATCACTTCCCTTTTTCCTCTTTCCGGTCTGAAAAAAATATCCCATATCACCAAAAAGAGAACGGTCTGCCAAATTGCAAGATACAGATCGCAAAAAACGCTGAATGTCTCATATCCCGCCTGGCTCATCTGCTATCCTCCGCAAGGTATGCCAGATACGCTTTTACAAAATCCTGGTACTTGTACTTGGAGATCAGAAGGCTGCTTCCGTTTTTCATCTGCACTTCCGTCCGGCTGTATCTTTCCACATATTTCATGTTCACAAGATACCCTCTGTGCGTGCGAAAGAACCCTTCCTGCAATTCTCGCTCCATGCCGCCGATCTTCCCGTAGCACTCTATCTTTTCATCGCCCATGGCTATGATGATTTTCCTGTTGTTGCTCTCAATATAATAAATATCCTCTATCGGAATATTTCTTGTGATATTTCCGTCCCTGACTAGTATTTTCTGCGGCTCTATGTTCTTTTTCATCTCCAGATGGCGGCACTCCCGCAAGGCCTGCGCGAACACGTCCGCAAACTCCTTTTCGTCTATGGGTTTTACGAGATACTGGAACGCATTGACGGAAAACGCCTTCGCCATATACTCCGGATGCCCTGTCACAAAGATCAGCAAAGGCAGACTTCCCCACAAAGGTTCCTCCCTTTCTTCTTTCCAATTTCTGATCTGTTCCGCCGTTTCCATCCCGTCTGCGCCCTCCATGGCAATATCAAGAAAAAGAATATCTATCTGTTCTCTGTCCTCCTGCCGCCAGAACTGCAGCAGTTCCACCCCGGAAGAAAACTCCATGACCCGACAATCCTTTGTCTGCTTTTCTATCAGTCTCTTTATCAGATAACGTACATTTTCCTCATCATCGCAAACCACAATATTCAATCTTTCTCTCTCCATGTCTTTTCTCTATAAGAATTTTGATTTCCTGTCCTATATAGTATCGGCAGAAATCCGCCGTGGCGGAAGAAGCGATGTTGTATCTGGACACAAGGCGGTAGCGATTGGAAATTACAGATTCGCCAAAGGGCTTTCTCCTGTCACAAAAAAATACACCGAAGCACACGACTTGCAGTGTATTAAGCGCAGTATACAAAAAAATATTCCGTTAGATCAAATGTTTCTTCTCCTTCAAATGTTCCAATTACTGCCTGTTCGATATAATCCGAATCTCCTGCCGCCCCTTCTTGTACGTCACATCCCGGTACTCCGAATGCAGCACCTCCCGCACGCCATTTATGATGATAACACATCCCACGTTGGAAGTACCGCTCACCACTATTTTCCCGTCCGCCGAACGCCTGTTGATATCTATCAACTGTTCGCGTTTCGCGGCAATCTCTTTCACTTTCAACTGATAATGAATCTTCCTGCGCATCTGCTCCGCTTTCTGCTGATTTAATTCCGGTGTGGCGGGCTGCGATTTCAACTGATAGGAAATACGGTCGAGGGTGTTCTCCGCGTCCTTCCTGTTTCCCTCATATTCGTCCGTCAGACGGTCGATCTCCCCCATCTTTTCCTTAAATTCACAGTCCAGTCCAATCACAAGCTGGGTCGTGACCCCGGCGCGGTTCCCGATGGAAGCGGCAGTAATCTGTTCGACCGCTGTCACGCTGCCGCCGATGATTGTACCCCGGTTCCCGGCTATGACCACACTCTGCCCCGACTCCACCTCGCAGTTTAAGATTGCGCCCGTATTTACCTCATTTCCGGCATAGACCTGCGTCTGCTCCAAAAAGCGCGCCATCACATTGCGCCCCGCACGGATAACGCCGTTTCCCGAACCCTGCATACCGTTTTTCAAAATCACATCTTTTCCCGCATAGAGATGCGCCGTCTCCACATGCCCGTTTACGGTAATCGACCCTGTCGTCTTCAATGTCACACCGGCAAACACATTGCCCTGCACCAACACGTCCCCGTGAAAATCCACGTCTCCCGTAGCGGCGTCCAGATTGCCGTCTATCGCATAGATCGGCGTAACCGTCAGACACCTTCCTTCCAGAGTCACATTCCCCTCCGTTGAAGCGTAATACTGGCAGCCCTTTTCATCCAACTCGCAGCGTTTACACTGCAGTGGCGGCAGGTCCTTTCCCTCATAAGCCTCCATGATATTTCCCTGCACGTCCCTGCCCACCACCGCCGGGACAACGGCATGATAAGTGACAAGGAGCTGCCCCTTGTTCACCAATTCCATTTTCCCTAACACATTGTAATCTACAGAACCATCCGGCAGAATAATCGGCCTTGTCTCCGGCTTCGGATTGAAATGGTATTCAAAATACCCGTCCCTGCCGTCCTTCTTTGCTGTCCCCTGCGCCACAAAAGCCTCTTCGTAATTAAGCTTCCCCTGTGCCAGTTCCTCCAGCGTCTCTTCCTTGATGCCGTAGACAATTTCGTTTTCCTTCAAAAGTGCAAAAATCTCTTTCTTTGAAAAGCGGCGGTACAGCGTGAGAAACGCTTCCATGCGCGTCTCGCTGATTCGCAGAAGATAATCCGGGCCGTTAATAAGGATGGGATTCCCGCGGAAAACAGTCTCTTTGGAATCAGCGGGCGCATCCCCGCCCTCCTGGGATCTGCGCCTCGTGCCCCTGGCTTTGGAAGCGGTTCTATCCTCCGGCGAAAGAAACATGGTTTTTCCCGTTTCGTCCCTCTTTGCCATCATCTGCTCCGGTCCCGCCAGCGGTTCCCCCGCATGGCTTTTCTGTTCCGTCTTCTTTTTCTTTCCCGTCTGCCTCAAAAATCCCATATCCCGCTTCACTCCCGCCGAATTTTCCGATTGTTTTATGCCGCAGTCAGCCGTCTATTTTTCCTTCTCCATAATCACGGAAAGAAACTTCGCCATCAGTGGAATATAAGTTGCCACAAAGACAGCCGCAGCAACACATCCCGCCTGTTTCCTGTTCTTTTCCGGTATTCTCATCCCAACCAAAACGCCGATAGAAAAGAGGCAGAACTTAAGCATAGCGATATCTTTCCAATCGCTCTTCTCCAAATACCTATTCGCATAGCAAAACAGTTTATTCATTCTCACATTCTCCTTTCTCGTTGCCCTATGCCATTATTATACCATCCATACCGAAATAAGTAAAAACAATATCTCAATACCCCTTGCAGACGTCCACCCATTGCGTGTTAAGCGCATACTTCTCCAACTCCGGGATTGTCAGCTCAATCGCGCTATTAGAACTGCCGCAGGCGGGAAAAACCGTCTCAAAGCGTTTCAGCGACTCGTCTAAGTACACTGTGACACCCTCGTTTACCGCAAACGGACAGACGCCGCCGACCGCATGTCCCACAAGCGTCTCCGCCTCCTCCGGGGAGAGCATTTTCGCCTTCGTGTGAAACTGCTCCTTATACTTGTGATTGTCAATCTTTACGTCACCTGCCGCCACGATCAGTATCGCGTGGCCGTCCGTCATAAATGACAGCGTTTTCGCTATCCTCGCCGGCTCGCAGGAAAGCGCCTGTGCCGCCAGTTCCACCGTAGCGCTGGACACGTCGAACTCCCGGATCTTCTCCTCCATTCCGTATTGTCTGAAATATGTTTTTACTCTCTCAATTGCCATGATTTCCTCCTAACCGCACACTCCAATAACAACCGTTTATACCATATGCTCCAGAATCGCCTGCTTCGCCTCCGCCACAACACTGCTGTCCGTCCTGAAAATACTGTATTCATCCATAACAGGAAGCCCCATGGGCACATCCTCCTTGCGGTAACGCATTCCGCTGTCCAGTACCTTTTTGGCGGATAAATGGTAGCTTGTAATGTCCGTCTGCGCGCAAAACTGCCTGATCACATCGGGCGTCACGCCAGCTCCCGCCATAACACGGGGCATCCCCGCCTCCTTCTGCATTCCGCACAGTTCTTTCAAAAGCGGCATTCCCATAAGACATTCTCTCTTCTGTCCGGAGGTCAGGATCGTGTCGATCCCCAATTCCCCTGCCTGCCTGTATGTCTTGAACGGATCTGCGCACACGTCGAAGGCCCGGTGCAGCGTCACCTTCATATCTCCTGCCTCCGCGACCAGTTCCCGCATCTGTTCCATATGAAGACTGCCGTCCGCGTCCAGACAGCCGATCACCACGCCCTCCGCGCCTGCTTCCCTGAAAAGCGCCACCTCTCTTTTCAATATCTGAAATTCATATTCTGTATACAAAAAATCCCCGAACCGCGGCCGCAGCAGCACCCGGACAGGCAGATCACAGCAGGCGCTCACCTGTTCAAAGAGCGCCTGTCCCGGCGAGATACCACCGATCACAAGCGCAGCACAAAGCTCCAGACGGTCCGCCCCGCCCTTTGCCGCCGCAAGGGCGGATTCCACACTGTCCACACAGCATTCCAACACATATTTTGCCATCAGTCACATCCTCCTTGTTCCGTTTTTCGTTCCTACATATCTTCACCGTCTCATTTAAGATTAGCCGAACTACCGCCAAAAAACAACCCGTTACCAAAAAAAGAGACCGCCACATGTGCGGTCCCTTCCCTGTCTCCTCTATTCCGATGCCAGTGTAAACTGATCCACCAGCTCCTTCAAACATGTCGCCTCCGCGGAAAGCTCCTCGCTTGCCGCCGCGCCCTCCTCCGCAGTCGCGGAGTTGTTCTGTACCACAACCGAGATCTGATTGATGCCCTCGGACACCTGCTCCACCGACTCGGACTGTTCACTCGACACCGTGGCGATGTTATCGATGGCCTCCACCACCGCCTGAATGCTGTTCACAACACCAAGCAGAACGTCCGCCGTATTCTTGGCAATTTCTGTACCGATATGTACGGCTTCCGTGGAATTTCCGATCAACTCCGACGTGTTCTGCGCAGCCTGTGCGGACTTCCCGGCCAGATTGCGAACCTCCTCCGCCACCACGGCAAACCCCTTACCGGCGCTTCCGGCTCTCGCCGCCTCCACCGCCGCGTTCAGGGCAAGGATATTGGTCTGGAACGCTATGTCGTCAATGGTCTTTAAGATCTTTTCAATCTCCTCGGAACTTGCCTGTATCCGTTCCATAGCCTCCACAAGGCTCTGCATCTTCTGGTTACAAAGAAGCACTTCCTCTCCGGTCTGATGGGTCTGGCTTCTGACCTCCAGCGCGCCGCTCGCCGTATGTTTCACCTGATCGGCAATGACGCTGATCCGCGCCGCCAGTTCCTCCACAGAACTTGCCTGCTCCGTTGTACCCTGACTGAGCATCTGGGCGCTGGCCGACAACTGGTCGCTGGCATCAGACACCTCCCCGGCGGAATGGTTGACCTGACGCATGGCGCCGCTCAATTCTTTTCTCATATTCCGCATGGAATGGAGAATGTTCTGGAAACTGCCCACATACACATCTTCATGGGTGGTATGTACATCCAGATTTTGATTTGCCATCTCGTTTAAGAGATAGCTGATATCATTTATGACAATGCTTAATCCTTCTACCAGTGACTCCGTCGATCTGGCGAGCACACCCGTCTCGTCTTTGTTTTTAACTTTGGGCATGGGCGTTTCCAGATCACCCTCCACAAGCAGCTTCATCCGATTGACGCAGGCCTTCATGGGACTGCCGATATTGCGCGCCAGAGCCAGTGCCACCACAACGGAAAGCAGTATGGAAATCACAATCACTATAAGATTGACAACGATCGCGTCACGCGTGGAAGCCAGATAGTTAATCTGAGGCGCCGTCACAGCAATGCTCCAGCCGTCCGTGTCCGGCACGGGCGCATAGGCGGCAAACATCTTTTCCTCACCGCTCGTATAGCTGCCAAACCCGTTCTTGCCCTGACGCATCTCGCCATGGATCGCCGAAAGCTCCTGCAGAGACGGGTCGCTCTGGGCTTCCGCCTCGATATTCTGAACCGTGATCGTCTCAAGCGTAATATCCGCGATCGTATCACCTGTTTTATTAATCATGTAAGCTCTGCTGTTCTCGCCGATCTGAATGGCCGACACGATATCATTCAAGAAAGTCTCCTGTGGTACAAAATAGACCACCCCCACGATGGATGAACCGTAATTTTCCTCTGCATAAAGAGGCGCGGCAACCATAATGGACAATTGCCCGGTAATTTTGCTGACCAGCGGTTCAGACACATAAATGTTGCCCTTAAGCGCCTGCTGCACATACTCGCGGTCGGAATAGTCTTTTCCGTCAAAAATGCTGATGCCGTTCGCCCCGATGATGTTTCCCCTCTGGAAACCGTGCATGGCGACACGCTCATCCATAATGGCCTGCTTTTCCTCCACCGACACGTTGGAGTCGCCAAGCTGTGGTATATGGCCGACTTCCATAACAACGTTTTTGTACGCCGCCAACTCCTGTTGGGCGCGTCCCGCCGCCAGTACCGCGGTTTCGCTCATCATCTGCTCCACCGTGGACATGGTGTTGTTGTAATTGAGTGCGATGCTGGAAGTTCCGGAGGCTACCAGACCTACCAGAACAGTTAAAATGAGACAAAGGTTGATTTTAGTACGTATGCTCTTCATGTGGTTACCCCCTCCTTCCCAATTATAAAAATTACTGCCAACGCTTGTCAAGACTGTTCATTTTTTTGTTGTGCTCTGATACGATAGGCCGTTTTCACGCAAACAATACGTTTTATCATTTATATCTTGTCTTAATACAAATCTCCAAAACAACCGGCTATCCGCATGTTTCCTTAACCGCCTCCTCCAATCTCTTCATCGCTTCTTCCAGTATACTTCTCGGACATGCCACATTGATCCGCTGGAAACCTTTTCCACTCTCCCCGAACATCCCGCCGCCGTCCAGCCACAGTCCGGCCTTGTGTACAATCCGTTCCTCCAGCTCTGTCTCCGACAGACCTGTCCCGGAAAAATCCAGCCAGAGCAGATAGGTTCCTTCATGCGCCGTCATGGTCACACCGGGCAGATTTTCCTCCACATAGGTTTTTACATACGCGATATTGCCGCGGACGTACTCGCGCATGGCAAGATACCACTCCTCCCCCTTGCCGTAAGCCGTCTCACAGGCAATCAGTCCCATCACGCCAAGCTGGCTGATCCCCGCCGCGTCGAGCTGTTTTCGGAAGCGTTTGCGCAAATCCCGGTTGGGAATAAATATGTTCGACAATACCATCGTGGCCAGATTGAATGTCTTGCTGGGTGACGTACAGACGATGCAGCGCTCCTCATACTCCTTTTTCAGCCCCGCAAACACCTGATGCTTTCCCTGAAACACAAAATCCTGATGGATTTCATCACTGACGACAATCACATCATGCTTCATGCAGATATCGCCCAGCCGGGTCAGCTCCTCCCTTGTCCACACACGCCCTACCGGATTGTGCGGATTACAGAGGAGAAACAGTTTTACCCCATTTTGTATAATTTTCTCCTCGAAATCCTCAAAATCCATATGATACCGGTTGTCTTCACCCCGATACAGGTTGCTGCTTACCACGCGCCTGCCGTTGTCCTCGATCACTTCCGAAAACGGATAATATACAGGAAGCTGAATCAGCACCGCATCCCCCGGTTCAGTGTAGGCTTTCACGGCCATAGCGAGAGCCGTCACCACGCCCGGCGTCTTCACAAGCCACTCCTCCTGCGGTTTCCAGTCATGCCGCCTTACCATCCAGTCACGCACAGTCTCAAAGTATGGAGTCTTCACCTCACTGTAGCCGAAAATCCCTTCCTTCACCCGCTCCGCCAGCGCATCTTCTATATAGGAAGTCGTCTTAAAATCCATGTCCGCCACCCACAGCGGCAGCACATCCTCCGGCATACCCCATTCCACCGCAAAATCATATTTCAGCGACCGGGTATTTCTTCTCTCTATCACCCTGTCAAAATCCAGATTTCTCTCCGCCATCTTTCGTTCCCTCTCTTTCCCAATTTATATCAAGATACTTCGCCCTTTCTCTGCTCCAGCGCCAATCCGATCAATCGCTCCGCCTGATCCGCCATAAATAAAGGAATATTCAGTACATCATGATCCAGTTTCAAATTATCCAGCGAAAACCGTACACGAAGTTTGACTTTATCCGCAAACAGCTCTTTGAACTTTTTGAGACTTTTGCTCGTGTGATTGGCTTCGGATTTCACTTCCACAGGGAAAATATCATTTTCCCGCTGAATGAGAAAATCCACTTCATATGGCGGATTGTTCTGTGACCAATAGCGGGGCAATACTTCAAACTGTGTAATCAGGGTTTGCAGCACAAAGTTTTCGGTTAATGCACCTTTAAACTCGGTGAACAAGCGATTCCCTTCTCCAAATGCCGTAGGCGCCAGCTGTGCCAGACGGCGCAGCAGCCCCACATCCGCCAGATAAATCTTGAATGCGGAAAGGTCATCGTACGCTGCCACCGGCAGACCGGGCGCGGAACTGCGGTAAATCTTATGCACAAGTCCGGCATCCACAAGCCACTGTAACGCGTCCTCATATTCACGGGCTCTTGCCCCCTCCCTGACAACCTTGTAGATAAACTTTTTGTTCTCCCTTGCCAGTTGGGAAGGTACAGACTTCCAAATCATAGAAATCTTCGGAAACTCGCTGACATTGGGATGCTTGGCAAAATCCCGCTCATATGCCCCGATGATTTCAGACAAAGCCCCCTGCATGGCAGAGACATCTCTTGCTTCTGTCCACATCAGCACAGGCTCCGGCATACCGCCCGTGACATAATACATTTTCAGTTTTTCATAAAGCGGATTGAAAAACGCACTTGGAATCGGTTCAATGGTATCCACACTTTCCAGATACCTGACAAGATTTTCGTCGCCGTTGGCGAGCAGAAATTCCGTAAAAATCATAGGATCAATCTGCATAAAGTTGACCCTTCCCACCGGAAAAGAAGATGGTTTCGCTAAGGCAATCCCCAGCAGTGAACCGGCACAGGCAATGTGATACTGCGGGGCATTCTCGTAAAAATATTTCATCGAGTTGATCACCTTGGGACAGTCTTGTACTTCGTCAAAGATAATAAGCGTCTTTTCCGGCACAATCTTTTGTCCACTGGCCAGCATTAGATTCTGCAGGATGCGGTCTATATCTTTGGTAGTCTCAAAAAACTGTCTGTATTCTTCGTTTTCATCAAAGTTAAAATAGGCGGTATTTTCATAATAACGGCTGCCAAATTCCTTTAGAACCCACGTCTTGCCCACCTGACGCACACCCTTTAAGATCAGTGGTTTGCGGTAGGGAGAATGTTTCCACTCCAACAGCTTTTGCAAAATTAGTCGTTCCATGGACACGCCCTTTCACATTTTTATTAAACATTTCGTGTTGATAATCACATTTTTATTATATGTCATGTGTGCAAAAATTACCACCAAAATCCAACATTTCCCTCACCCCGCAAACGCACAGTAAGGCCCCACCGTGATCTTCGTCACCACATGATCCTGCTCCAAAGTTTTCCTTCCCTTTCTCGCCAATCCCGTTTGCAGGTATTTCTCTGTCCGTCTCGTTCGCAGTTTTCCTGCCTTACCGGTTCAAGAAGTCTTCACCCGTTGCACTCGTCCACAATTTCTTGCGGCTTCACCGTCATTTCCACCCACGCGGGAATAAACCCGCTCTTCACAGCATTTCTCACCGACCGGATATTGGACCATGCCGAACAGTAAAAGGGAACCTTGCCCCTCTCCACAATTTCTAGCGCCAGACCGCTTGTGAGCGCCGCCGCCACGCCGCGCCGCCTGTGCTCCGGCAGCACATCCACGCCGATCTGCCACATGGTATCACAGTCCGCGGAACATCCCGCCAGGCCCACCAGTTTTCCGCCGTCGTAAGCGCCCATGCCAAGGACATCCAGCTCCTTCCTGTCCGCACACAGCGCATTGCTCCACTCCGGCTTATACAGGTCCCCAAAATCCGCCTGCTCCAAAACCCGCAGCTCATAGCCGCATGACAGCGCACGCAGCTTCTCCACATCAGGGAGATAATACTCCGCCATAAAACATACCTTCTGTCCAAGCGGCGCCATTCTCTCATTCAGCCAGTGGAGATTAGGCGTCTCAAAGCAGTGATAAAAGGGAAACTTTTTGACATACGTCTCCACAATCTCCCGGTATTCATCCCGCACGGAGGCAACCACATTATTGCCGTAGGAAACCAGATTACAGGCAATCGGCTCCTTATAATATTTCCGCGCGTCCGGCCCCACGCCGGATCGGACGATCACCGGATCATTACATAAAAAGTCCGCTGCATTGCAGTTGATATCCAAAGCGGACTGTTTCATGGCAGTCCGCAGTATCTCCTCGTTCGTCATATCTTCCCATTCCTCCCCTGCCGCTCTATCCGGCATACAGTCATAAAGGGCGCTCCGTTTCTGACGGGCGCCCAATCCTCTTCACTTCTTAACGGATACTTTTAATCCTCTCAAATACTCTTTCTGTTCCGGTGTGATCCGGTAGCTCTCCACCGCTTTCTGAATCGCCTTGTTGTGCGTCCAGTCCGCCAGTTTTTTCTCCTCGATATAAGGCAGAACCGCCTCATACTGCTTCGCCAGCGCCGTGGCAAAATACCATGCGATCATCATATTGACATAGTACTCCTCCGAGCGGACTTTAGAAACCATATCCGGATAAATCCGGTCAAAGTCTTCGTCCAGAAAATGCCCCATCAGCATCCCTATGCCAAACCGCACCGTATAAGTGTGATCGGAGGCAAGCCACTCACGAATGTAGGGCAAAAGCTCCTGTCTGTGCTTCTGAAACACCTTCGGCGACAACTGGTCACAGGTCGCCCAGTTATCCACATAGGGCAGAAACACGGAAAGCTCCTCCATGCACTGCGCAAAGTCCTTCCTCTGCGCAATGATAAACGCGTGAAGCTGGTTTTCTTCAAAATATGTGTGGGGAAGGATTCTCAAAAATTCACCGATTTCCTCCCGCTTCGCCAACTGCTTTGCCATCTTCCGAAGCGCGGGCGTGCGCACACCGATCACGGTTTCTTTGTCGATCGTCGGTATCAGCTTCGCCTGAAAATCCCGGTAAGCGGTGTCTTTCTGTGCGGACAGCTCCTCTCTGATCTCATCCGTAATACATATCCCGCCCATTTCTGCTGCCCCTTTCTTGTCCTATGTTCTTCCCGTTTGCCGCCTCCTCAAAAAGTTCATATGTATCATTCTTCCCTCTGCAGGAGATTATTGATCTCATCCACCATTTCGTTGATGGTATTGATCTGATTGGCCATTTCCGCAATGTCATTCACATTGCTCTCCACCATGCCGTTGATGGACTGGAATTGTGTGTTTTCATTGCCGATATCGTCAGCAATCTCTTTGTTGATGGAAACGGTACTCTGAATCACCGTCGCCTGCTTATGATGCGCTTCTCCCATGGCGCTCACCGCGTCCGTCGCCACGCCGAGAAGCTGCGTCATATCCTGTATGCCCGCATATACATGGATAAAATACTCATTCTGCCTCTCCAGTTTTCTGGAATTGTCGTTGACATACATGGTAATTTCTTTTACATTATCCTGTACCATCTGGATCACCTGCGCCACTTCTTCCAGCGACTCCTGTGTGCTCTTGGCCAGATTACCGACCTCCTGTGCAACGACGGCAAACCCTTTGCCCGCCTCCCCGGCTCTGGCGGCCTCGATAGACGCATTCAAAGCCAGCAAGTTCGTAGAAGACGATATATCGCTGATCAGATTCAGCGTCATGCCAATCTGTTCCACCGCTTTCGACAATTTCTGTGCCACATCCGTGGTTGCAACCATAGACTTGACAACTTCTCCGTTGATTTCCTTCAGTTCTGCAAGCTGCTTCTCGTTCTCTCTCGTTTTGTCTAACAGGTCTCTGGAAGTCTGCTCCACCTTCTCCACATTATCAGCCACCACATTTTTCCACTCGTCAAGCTCATTGAGATTTTCCATACTCTCTCTCGTCTTGCCGTCCAGCCTGTTACTGCCCTCCAATAACTGCTCGCTGGTTGCCGACAGCTCCTCCACGGAAGCGCTCTCATTTTCCGAGATCTGCGAGAGCGCCTGCCCTGCCATCAAAAGACTCTGCGATAAGGACTGCACGGAATCAAGCACGTTTTTGACTTTTTCATTGTTGCGTTCCATCTCGTCCTTCTTGGCGTTTACCAGGAAGCGGTTTACCAGATAGGTTAAAAGCACCGTGGTCGGAAGAGACAGGCTTAAACACACAACCCTGTCAGTCATATTTGCTATAAACATCTCGTCGTTGGACGGCAAAAAGGTCGCCGCCCTTACAAACCACGCAATCACCAGAGAAACCGCAATCTCTGCCGACGTAACCGCAACCAGCTTATAGTCAAGAAAAAAGGTGGTAAGCACCACAAAGAAAAAAGCAAAGCCCCAAAAGTCCTTGGCCGGAATCATATACTGAATAAAGTTCCACTGAATAAGCAAAATCACAGCCGCATAAATCTTTCCCGCCTTCAGACTGGACGCTTTCACTGCGCCGTTTTCAAATCCTGTTTTGACAAAGTAGATGCCTATCCCCAGATAAATCAGACAGGTCACATCAAAAATAATCAGCGCCGTCCACGAAACAGGCGTCATCCACCCCATAATCTTCAGAAACGTGTACATAATACCCGCGCACTGACAGGCCCCCGGTATCAACAACAGAACGAGCACATACACCTTATTGATGTACTCATCCAACGCAGATACATATCCATTTTTGTTCCCTTCCATACCCCTTTTTCCCTCCTGTTAAAAAAATATAACGCATCCTTTCTCATATACGCTTTTTCCTAATCATAAACCGCCTCAACATTGTCAAGACGGCCTGCAGATTTTCTGGAATTTTTGTCGTACAAAAAACAGATTATGCTATATCCGAGTATACCATAACCTAAGCTCTTCTTCCACTACTATTTCTTCCGTAAAAAAATAACTGCTGTAAAATATAGCAATCCCCATTGCGCACTTTCACAGCAGTTATTCTTCCAATAATCAATAATTAATGCCGTTGACCGCCAGCACCCCGTCTGCCACGCCGAAGTTTATGTTTTCTGTCCCGCCGTCAGAGATAGAAAATCCCGCCATACAAGGTTGAAAATTATCAATATCCGCATTTTTTATGGATTCCAACAGTTCATCCGTAAACACAACTTCTGCGCCAAGCTGCAGGAAGTCCTCTTTTGACTCTACGCTGCCCACATCCGGCAATCCCACATAAACCGGAAACGCAGTAAGTTCCGCCAATGCCGCCAAGTCCTTTTGCGCGACTGCCTCCTTAACCTTCCCGGCAAATTCTTTTGCCGCCTTACTGTCAACTGCAAAGTTGTCCTCATATCCTTCTGATGCCGGTGCTGCTTCTTCCGTTTCAACTCCTTTTTCTTTTCCTAAAGCAGAATCCTGTCCATTTCCCTCCGATGCGCTCGATGTGCTCCCCTGCTTTCCTCCCGTCATTTCAAATTCAATTTCCCCAGATGACCCCGGTGCAATTTCATATTTTTCAAAGACGATAACCGGACGGTTATTCTCATTGATATAGAACTTTACATCTTCTGAAATCCCTGCAAACCCTCCTTCCTCTGGTGAAAAGAATACTTCTCCTGCTTTTTGTCTTTCAGCGATCTGTCCCCTGATGCTTTCATTTACCAGTTCCACATAATCACTGCCCAGCATCTCCTTCAACGTAACCATCTTTCCTGTTCTCAAATCCATGTTGTAATATCTTGATTCACTATAAGCGGTTGTCCAGCTTTCCGTTCCCCGCACAACAAAGGAAAGGTAATCGCTGCCCTGCTGCTTTATTTCATAACCTACGGTAATCTTTATATTGTGTTGTGCCCATTCCTCCAGTGTCCCTCCCGTTTCCAGATAAGCAGTCCTGTATTCTTCTGCACGCAGGAGCGCCTCTTGTGCATACTGTTCACAGCTGGCAAGGATTTCCTGATTAATCCCCTCCACCGTTACCCCGGTATCCTCTGTGATCATCTCAATCGTCGGGATTTCCACAGACACCGCTATATCATCCTTTTGCGTATCATAAGAGCGGAATGTCAGTACTCTTGCAAGCCCGCCGATCACCGGAAACGCCCCGGCTTCCTTTGCAAATGCCTGACTCGTATTCAGAGCTATCGTAAAAAGAATGCATATAGCCGCTGCCGCTGCTTCTGCGCTGTGTATTATCCTCCTGCGTCTCCGAATCCTGCCAGCTCTGTTTTTTTCTTCCTGCTGTTTCCTCGACTTTTGTATCTCTTGCTGTATCCGAAAGTTAAGTTCCTCAGGAATCGTAATCTGGTCATACCTTTCTTTCATCGTATCTAATTTGCCCATGTATCTGCCTCCTGAATATTTTCTTTTAATTGTTTTAAACCACGATAGAGTTTCGTTTTAACGGTATTTAGATTTAATCCGGTGATACAGGAAATTTCTTTCAAAGACAGCTCTTCAAAAAACCGAAGTTTAATGATCCCCTGCACATCTAATTCCAATCTGTCCAATTCCTTTTCCAGGCCATCATCCTGCTCGTAGCCCTTTTCGTAATACACCTCATCCTGTTCCAATCCATCGCCGGGAAGCAAAATCCTCTTCCTCTTTTTTAGAACCGCCAGACTTTCATTGATTAATATTCTATAAAACCATGTCTTGACTGCATCCTCATTTTTTATGTTTTCATGCGCCTCAAGTGCTTTGCAGACCGCGCTTTGGACAACGTCAAGCGCGTCCTGCTGATTTCTGGTATAACTGTAAGCCACCCGGTAAAATCGGTCTTGATTCTCAAGAATATACTGAATCAGCCTTTCATATAATATTTGTTTCATAACAGATGCACACCTTTCTTTTGTTCTTTTACCTTATAGATTTTTCAGATATCTCAAAAGTTTCAAAAATGAAAAAAGTTTTAAAAAAAGGACTGCATCCCGCAACCCCTTTTCCAGTGTGTTCCTGCCCTGTATTTTATTTGATATGCCTATAACTGTCACACAAACAGCCTCATCTGCCCGTCTTTCATCGACCTGACCTGTCTCAGAGTGACCTTATCGTCTTCCTTAACCGTTCCGCATAGCAGCGGGGCTTTCGGATCATATTTGACGCAATCTCTGATAACGCTCTCCATACTGTGATTCGCATAGCAGTACGCGCAGCCGTTTTTACATGTATTATAGGCGCCTATATCCATACTCTCGACACAGCCGCAGACTTCTCTCTGGTACTTATCTTTGCCCACATCCATCCGGCAGCCTGTCAGGGATTCAATCAACGTTTTGTCAACACAGCAATTATGTCTGATCCCGCAGCTTTCCAGATCTATGTCCTCGGCGCAGCTTCCTGTCTCCATCCCGTTTTCCCCGGCAATCCGGCTTAGCTGCGAAGCAAAAGCAAGGAGCTGTGCATCCTCCAAGCCATAAACCCCCAGCGCGTCCATCGCTTTTTTATTTTTGGCATATCTGTCCACAAAGCTGATGACGCACTTTCCGGTAAATCCCCGCAGCGCCTCCGCCGTCTGCTCAAACGCCCGCAAATGATACGACGGCGTATACTTGTCGTTAAACAGAATTGGGTCATACCTCCAGATCACTCTTTCCGGCCCGATTTTTTCTGCCAGTTTTTGAAATGTGGGTATGACCGCATCTGTCTTAGACGGTATATTCTTTTCCAGATCACTTTCGTAACCTGTGAGCGTAAACTGAAAATAAAAGGGATACGCCCGCAGTTCGTCCAGTCTTTCCAGCATCGGCGCCGGATTTTTCGTCCAGAATACAATACAGTCCACAACTTCCGGCGATAATCTGATCTCACTCACCTGATGTGGGTTTATCGGGTTGCGGACATATACAAAACCCTCTTTTATACGGTTGAAAAACCAGTCGGCATAATAGTTCGGAATATCGGTTCGTCTGCTTGCGCTTAGTATCATATCCTATTTTCTTTCTTTTTTTCTAAATTATAATGTAATACCTCCCATTTTTACAATCCTTTTTTTCCGCTGCATTTTGCGCAGTGTCCTGCGTCAGGGCAGCCCATGCACTTTTTACCGTTCTTCTTTTCCCTGTAAAGATACGCTGCCGCCGTTCCTGTCACAGTCAGCAAAACCCCTGCTATGATCCAATTCACCATGTTCTTCTCCTTTTCGATCCTGCTTTCGGCCAAACCGCTCGTCTATCACGGTTCGGCCGTTTTTGACATAAACCGCAATCTCAGGCCGCCTTCTTCAGCCCGTATTCCACAGCAAACCGTCTGTTCGTCCGCCGCGCCAGCCATACGACCACGACCACCATGACAAGCACCGCAATCATCCCCGGAACAAAACCGTTACCTACGCTTCCTGTTGTAAGCAGTGTGCCGGTCTGGTACACGACAAATGCCACGGTGAATCCGATGCCAAACTGCAGTCCGATGCCTGCCCAGAGCCATTTTTTACTCTGCATTTCCGCGTTCATCGCGCCGAGAGCCGCAAAGCATGGAGGCGTAAACAGATTAAACATCAGGTAGGCAAGCGCCGCCGCTTTCGTGAGCGCCATCGCCTGCGCCACCACATTACCGTCTCCCACAAGAGAAAGCTCCTCCGTATCGATAAACGCACTCAGACCATAGCAGACTGCCAGCGTGCCAACCACGTTTTCCTTGGCGATAAATCCGGTAACCGCCGCAGCCGCAAGCTGCCACGCCGCCACACCCACAATGGGGACAAGGAGAAAAGCAATGGGGGAAGCAATCACCGCCAGAATGGAAGTATGTTCCATGCCTTCCTCCACCACCTGCAGCCGCCAGTCAAAGGACTGCATAACCTGAACCACCGTATTACATACGAGAATAATGGTTCCCGCTTTAATGATATAGGCCTTGCCGCGTCCAAGCATGGAAATGAGCGCCCGTCTCAGGCTCGGCAGTTTATACTCCGGCAGCTCGATGATAAAAAATGATTTTCTGAATTTATATCCCGTCACCACGTTAACTAACAACGCTCCCAACAAAATCAGTGCAATGCCCGCAAAATACATCAGCACGCCGACCCACGGCGTCTTCTGGAAAAACGCACCCACAAACAGGGCGATCACCGGCAGTTTTGCGCCACAGGGCATAAAGGGCGTCAGCATTGCCGTAGCTCGGCGCTCTCTCTCGTTTCTGATAGTACGGCACGCCATAATGCCCGGAATCGCGCAGCCCGTACCGATCACCATCGGAATCACGGATTTCCCCGAAAGTCCCACTCTCTTAAAAACCGGATCAAGCACCACCGTAGCGCGCGCCATATAGCCGCAGTCTTCCAGAAGCGCAATCAGGAAATACATCACCATCACAAGTGGCAGAAAACCGACTACCGCCCCCACGCCGCCGATGATGCCGTCCACCAGTAGAGACTGTAAGAAAGGATTGGCATCCACCACAAGCCCTGCCACGAACCCCTGAAAGATTTCAATCCAGCCGGTCAGCCGGTCGGCAATCCACGTACCGAGGGTAGATTGGGAAATATAGAATACCAGAAACATGACCACCGCAAAAATCGGAATACCAAGCCATGGGCTGGTAAGCGCCGTGTCAATTCGGTCCTGCCCGTTCTTTTCCTTCGTCAGCGCTTTGCGTTTCTCCACACTTTCCACAATCTCCTTCACAAACCCGAACCGCTTTCTGTCAGCGGTCTCCACCGCAGCTTTGTCATGCAGATCAATATTTCCCTGCTCATAGAGCGCTTTCTGCCCGCTGCCTTTAACAGCGGCCGCCCTCTCCACAACCGCCTTCAAACCGTTGTTCCCGGATGAGGTGGCAACAGTCCGCAGCACAGGGCATCCCAGTTTCTCAGCCAAAAGATCCACGTTGATTTCCGTGTCCCTCTTTTCATTGATATCGCTTTTGTTCAGGGCAACTACCACAGGAATGCCAAGCTCTAGGAGCTGGGTCGTAAAAAAGAGGCTTCTGCTCAAGTTGGCAGCGTCCACGATATTGATGATCACGTCCGGTTTCTCGTCCTTTACATATGTACTGGTAATGCTCTCCTCCGATGTGAAAGGGGACATAGAATAAGCCCCCGGCAGATCCACCGCGATCAGTTCCTCCGGTCCGTCATAATATGTCCTTTTGATCGGACTCTCCTTCTTTGCCACGGTGACGCCGGCCCAGTTGCCAACCTTTTCATTTCTGCCGGTAAGGGCGTTGTACATCGTAGTCTTTCCGCTGTTGGGATTTCCTGTCAGTGCAATTCTCATTTCATAGCTCCTCCTCGTTCTCCATTCTTTTCTGCGCTCTGTCCCGTCCCGCACCGCGTGTTAGTATTAACTAACCCCAGTCTTAAAATAATGCCGGCCCCATTGCCGACAAGTGATTTAGGATTACACGAAAGACTGGCACAAAGCAGACATCCGGCAATTGCCACAGGCACCCATCATCGAAACGCCTGCGGCAAATCCACGGACTATATTGAAATAGCTTCCGCTAAATCAGTATCGATATTGTATCTGGCGTCCTTTATGGAAACAACACATCCTCCTCTGAGATGGGAAATCACCGTAATCGGTTCCCCGCTGTAACAGCCCAGTGAAAAGAGAAAAGATTTCAGCTCTTCGTCCTGTGCCTCGATGTCTTTCACAATATACGCTTCTCCGGCTCTTGCCTCGGTCAGTTTCATAAATGCCTCCTTGGGAAATTTCCCCATACTTATTTTTCACTTATTCTTTCTGGTTAGTTTTTGCTAACTATAGTTAGTTTAATATAACTACTCTTCATTGTCAATCCTCATTTTCAAAATATTTACATTCCCCATCCGCTGTCTGTCTCAAAAGCCCCTGTTTTTGTTGTCTTTCCCTTCGGAAAATGGTATGATGGCAATATCTGAAACGGGGAATGAAAAACTTGCGCTGATTCTTTTCCCGACAATGGAGGAAATACATGAGTTATATCAAACACCGTGCGGACGAGTCGCAGGAAGACTATCTTGAGACCATCCTTATGCTGCAAAAGCGTCTGGGACAAGTCCGTTCCATCGATATCGCAAACGAAATGAATTTTACCAAGCCAAGCGTAAGCGTGGCCATGAAACATCTGCGCGAGAAAGCATACATCACCATGTCTGAAAGCGGCTATATCACGCTCACCGAAAGCGGAAGGAAGCGCGCCGAAAATGTGCTGGAGAAGCACACCATTCTCTCCGACTGGCTGATCAGTATTGGCGTGAGCCGTCAGACTGCGCTGGAAGACGCCTGCCGGATGGAACATGACCTGAGCGAGGAAAGTTTTGAGGCCATCAAGAAAACCGTGCGATCGAAGCGGTTGTGATAAATATTCTGAAAAATGCCGTTTGCCACGCCGAAGGAATGCCCATACTTAATTTGTAGGAGGGCATAACAATTATGGATATTTTTGATATTTTGGCGTTGGCCGGGGGCTTAAGCCTATTTCTGTTCGGCATGAGCGTGATGAGCGAAGCCTTGGAGCGTCGCGCGGAAGGGAGTCTGAAGCTGCTCCTCGCCAGACTGACCCAGAATAAAACCGCCGGTTTTCTGACAGGTCTCGTCGTCACCGCCGTGATCCAAAGTTCCTCCGCCGCTACGGTCATGGTGGTTGGCTTTGTCAACTCCGGAATCATGACCTTGAAGCAGGCCATCAATGTCATTATGGGGGCAAACGTGGGCACCACCGTCACCGCATGGCTTTTGAGCTTAAGCGGCATTTCCAGTGACAATCTCTTCGTCAAGATGCTCAAACCCACCTCCTTCACACCCATTCTGGCAACGGTCGGCATCCTTCTTTTCATGTTTGGAAAAACCAGCAAGAAAAAGGATTCCGGCACCATTCTGCTGGGCTTTGCCACCCTGATGTTCGGCATGGACACCATGTCCGGCTCCGTTTCGGGCCTCGCCGATGTCCCGGCTTTCCGGCAGATGTTTATTCTCTTTCAAAATCCCATCCTCGGTATCATCGTTGGCGCCGTGCTCACGGCGGTGATCCAGTCCAGCTCCGCCTCCGTCGGCATTCTGCAGGCGCTTGCCTCCACGGGACAAGTCTCCTACGGTGCGGCCATGCCGATCATCATGGGACAAAATATCGGCACCTGCGCAACCGCTCTCCTCTCCTCCTTCGGTACGACAAAAAATGCAAGACGGGCGGCGATCGTCCATCTGGCATTTAATATACTGGGAACCCTGCTCCTGCTCCTTCTCTTTCTTCCCGTATCCCTGTTTATCAAACCCGCGCTGCTTCATAAGCCTGCGTCCCTGTTCGGCATCGCGCTCACGCACTCCGCCTTTAATGTTTTGTGCACCGTCCTGCTCCTCCCCACATCCGCCCTTCTGGAAAAACTGGCGGTGAGACTTGTCACTGACGACGAAACGGAAGAAATAGCCACGGAGCTTGACGAGCGTCTCCTTGCCGCGCCCCATATCGCGCTGGACCGATGCTATGCGCTGGTGCTGGAAATGGCGGAAATCTCCACCACATCTTTGAAAAACGGGATGAAGCTGCTGACCCGCTATGACAAACAGACCGCAAAAAAAGTGCAGGAGGCGGAAGAAAAATGCGATCACTATGAAGATATTTTAGGCACCTATCTTGTAAAATTGAGCAATTATCAAATGAGCGATGCCGACAGCGGCATCGTCTCTATGATGTTAAAGGTGATCGGCGATCTGGAGCGGATTTCCGATCACAGCATCAATGTATTAAAATCCGCAGAGGAATTAAAAGACAAAAAACTGCAGTTCACCCCTGAAGCCTTAAAAGAACTGGAAGTGCTCTGCAGCGCCGTATCAGAGATTATGACACTCTCCTGCACCGCGTTTGTACAAAACGATCTGGAATTGTCAAGAAATATAGAACCGTTGGAACAGGTTATCGACGATTTGAAGGAGAACATGCGAAACGCACATGTAAGCCGCCTGACAAAGGGCGTCTGCTCCATCGAGTCAGGTTTTATCTGGCTGGATCTTCTCACCAACTTAGAAAGGGCGGCAGACCACTGTTCCAACATCGCCATCTGTATCGTGGACGCCGCGGAAAACAGCATGAATCTGCACCATTCCCTTTCCGTAATGAAGGAGGAAAGCCCTTATTACAAAGAGCAGTATGCCTTCTACTGCGAAAAATATGCACTGCCGAAGATGAACTGAAATCTACGCCATCTTATTCGTCATTGCTTATTCGCTATCGGAACAATCTGCAAAGTGTAACCCAGCGGTGTCAGTATTCTCAACAAGCTGTCAATTTGAGGAGAATGGACGGAAGATTCCATTCTGGCAATAACCGGCTGTTTTACATTACAAATTTCCGCTAATTGAGTCTGGGTAAGCCCTTTTTCTTCCCTAATTTGAATCATTGTACGAATCAAATCTTTTTCCAGCTCAATAGCATTGATATCTTCCTGACTAAAAGACAAATCACTTTTTAACTCTCTCCATGTAGACATATCAACCATTCCTTTCCAAATAGTCCTGTAAGTTTTTCTTTGCCTGCTCAAGTTCCCTTTTGGGGGTCTTCCGCGTCTTTTTGATAAAATGATGTAATATGATAAATTTGTTATTCTTATAATATGCATAGAGCAATCTGTTCCTTAATGGTCTGAGTTCCCAGATCTCACCGTCTAAATGTTTGGTAACCGGCTCTCCGACCCTTGTACCAAATTCTTCAAGCAAATCTAGATAAGCCACAACTTTGTTGAAATTAATGCGGCTTTCTTTACTGGTTGAAGACTTTTGGTTGAGTTCCTTAATAAAATCCGCAATTTCTGAATTTCCATTTTTATCTTCATAAAATACAATCTCGTACATAGTATTTCCTCTTTACGATTCAATTATAACAAATTTGTTATAATTGATCAACAGTAGAAACGGCAGAATTTCCCTTACGGCCAAGGCGTTTCCCCGCATCCTCTTTTACCAGTTCAATCACCACCGCCATAATCGGAATAAAGAATATAATTCCCATAATCCCAAAAAGGTTTCCGCCGATCATCGCCGCGACAAGTGTATATAACGGCGGAAGTCCTACCGAGCCGCCCACGACTCTCGGATAAATAAACTGATTTTCCACAAACTGGACAACCAGATAAACGATCAGACAGCGAACCGCCAGCGCAGGGCTGATCAGCAGGGCAAGCACCACGCTGACCGCGCCGGACACAAAAGCCCCGACATACGGAATAATCGCGCAGACCGCCGTCAATACGCCGACCAGACTTCCATACGGCAGTCGAAAAATCGTGAATGCAACAAACATCAGTATCCCGAGAATCACCGCTTCCGCGCACTGCCCCGACAGGAAATTGGCAAAGCATCTGCTGAATGTCCGGCTGATATGAAGGACGTTTTCCGCCCACGCGGGCTTCAAATAAGCATATAACAGCTTTCTGACGTGTCCGCCTATCTGTTCTTTTCCAAGCACCAGATAAATACTGATAATCAGCCCGAAAGCCGCCGTGATCAAGATACTCGCGGCGGAAGATACCGTACTCACCACACTCTCCAAAAAGAAATTGGCGCCGCTTCCGATGTTCTGCATAATCTTTTCCAGATTGATGTCCGTAAGCATCTCCTCCAGCCATGCCGCCTCCAGGTCAAAACTCTCCAGCCATGCAATCCACTGCGGCAGGCGCGTTTCGATCAGCAGATAAAGCCCTTTCACGGAATTTGCAAGCTCCGGTATGAGCAGGGTAAACACAAGCGTAAGCACCAGCGCTACACAGACAAAAGTGAGCAGAAACGAAACGGCACGGTAAGCCTTGTCAGACGGCTGCTTTTTCCTTTTCTGCAGCAGCTTGCGGAGCCGCTTTTCGATCCCCATCATAGGTACATTGATAAACAGCGCCAATATGCCGCCAACGATGATCGGGAGGATGATCCCGACACCCTTTTCTAAAAAGAGGATTACCGCGTGAAGATTCATCAAAGCCGCGAATAATCCCACCCCCACAATCACGATCAGTAAATTCTGTTTTGTGTTCTTTTCCATAAAGTTCCCTCTTTCTCCATATCGTTTTCTACTAAATTTCCTCTTTCATTTTAATAGATCTTACCATCATTTCTAAAATTTTCATAGCCACTTCCGCAAAGAATCCCTTGGTTACTTTTCACACCCAATGTCAGTTAGTTAAGTATTGGGTTAGATTCTGCTGTCTGAAATCGAGAAAATGAACCGGCACCGTGAGGCTTTCTGCAGGCACCCCGGAATTGATTTTACCCGTGACAGGAAAATTCCTTTCGATACGCATGCGCAAAAGAAATGAATTTGCACATGCCATTGAGAATCATGCCTTTTTTGTCATCCGGGCAACCGATGCAAAAATGAAACGGAGATAAAGAAATACCGTTGCCTGGTTTTTTTATCCATGCAACGGCATTTTGTGGTAGTTCTCATTCAGTTGGGAAGTGAACTATCAGGAAATTGAAAAGGATTCACCAGGATTTCTGGTTATCAATTCTTTTCTATAGGTATCCAGATTTCGCTGTAATTCATATCTTTCGTATACAACTCAATATTATAATTACCTGCAAGCTTATATGCCTTACAGGAGGGAAGCCACTCGCTCCATATTTTTGTATTCACATCCTGTAAAGATTTCGGCAATGCTCCATAGCAGGGAAATACTGCCCATGTCCCGGCTGGAATTACTCTTGTTTCCAATCCCTCAGGAACTTCGCCTGCCGGACTGTAATTATCAGCTATCAGATATTCAAAGTTTTGACCTTCAATATCCATGCAGATCCCATACATTCCGCATACGTTTTTCCCATTCTCGCTTTTCATATGTTCCTGCCAAAACGCAGGAATTTTTTGATAAGAAGTTTCCGAATTGAATTTACGAGAAACTCCCATAACTGTGAACTGTTCTTTTTCCATAATTTTATACTCTAACATAGTACCACCCTCCAATGTAAGTTTTATTTTCAGTGGAGCAACAGAATTTAGGCTGCAATTCTTTTCTCTTGCCTGAGAAGGCGTTATCCCATGAAATTTAGTGAATGCTTTTGCAAAGCTGTCAGGCGAACTGTATCCATACTTCAGTGCAACATCAAGCACCTTGATATCGGATGAACAAAGTTCCTGGGCAGCTAAAGTCAGACGGCGGTTTTTGATGTACTCCCCAACTGTAAATCCACATAATACATTGAATATTTTTTGAAAGTAGAAACTTGACACAAATGCTTTGCCTGCGATTTCATTTACATCAATATCCTCGGTCAGATGCTCTTCAATGTAACAAATTGCATTACGTATACCGTCATTCCAACTGTTCATGGGTATCCTTCTCCTTCCTGTGTCACTGTAATTATATTTTACAGGCAAAATCTTAATATTTCCCTGCCTGCACATGCCACATCTTTGCATACTTTCCGTTTTGTTCTAAAAGCTGTTCATGGGTTCCCTCTTCTATAATTTCACCTTTTTCCAGCATAATAATGCGGTCTGCATCTCTTGTCGTAGACAGCCGATGGGAAATATAGAATACCGTCTTATTTCTTGCGGCATCCTGCATCGCTTTATTCAAATTATATTCTGCAATAGGATCCAGTGCACTGGAAGGCTCATCCATAACTAAAATGTCTGCCTGCTTGTAGAAGGCTCTGGCAATGGCAACCTTCTGGCTTTCTCCGCCGGACAGATTCACGCCGTTCTCGTCAAACTCCGAGGTAATGGATGTATATAGTCCTTCCGGAAGTGTTTCCAGGCGCTCACCAAAACCGCTGCTGCAAAGAGCCTGCTTTACGGCTTCCTCTTCCCTTTTTACGTTCTCTATGTCATCCAGCACAACATTCTCCAACAGCGTGGCATCGTACATCTTGAAGTCCTGGAACACTACGCCGAAACGTTTATGATACTCACCCAAATCGTACTGCGTTATGTTTTTATCATGATAAAGAATCTTGCCGCCTGTGGGGTCATACAGCCTCATCAGCAGTTTAATAAGCGTTGTCTTTCCGGCGCCGTTGTACCCTACAATCGCAATTTTTTCACCGGGATGAACCTGTAATGTAATATCCTTCAGCGTCTCCGGTGAATCCTCCGTATAGCGGAAGCTGACATGCTCAAAACGTATTGTGCCCGGCTCTGCCGGTAAGCTGTCTCCCACATTATGCTTAATCTTCGGCTCATTCATAAGAAAACATCTGATCTTGTCGATGTACATACTGTTTTCGCCCGCCTTGGGCACCACCTCGGCAAATCCCTTCATGCCTTTCCGCAGACTGCCCGTACGGTTAAACAAAACTACCGCATTACTGTAATCGATGGTATGTAACACTGCCGCCTGAAAAATTAAGTACGTGATATAAAGTCCATCCAAAATAAAATCTCCGGCTAAATACCCCTGTGCAAAATGCAGACCTGTACGCTTCCTGCAGGCCTTTTTCTGCACTTTTATCATTTCCCCGTTAGCCTGCACAAAGTCCTGCTCCAAAAGATCCGCCGTCCGAGGGTATAAACGCAGCTCTTTTGCATAATCACTCAGATAAAAAATGCGGCTTACATAGCTTCGCTTACGTTCCAATGGATTTGTTTTCATCCGCACTTCGTAATTTAATCTGTTCAATACCTTTGCAAACAGAAAATTAAGTACAAAGGAGGCCAAAACGAATAAAATTCCCGCAGCATCCGTGACAAGAAAGAATGCTCCCGTTGTCAGCATAATTGTAATACTTTGTACAAGGGAATTGAGTAATGTAAGAAAACGTTCAATCGAATTCTCAGCTTCGGATACAGACAAAACAAACTCATTATAATAGTCCGGTTCATCATAGCATTCCAAATCAATCTCTGCCGCTTTATGATACATCTGGTCCTTTAACGCCTGATAAAGTTTCGGTTTTGCACGCAGTGATAAATTATGAATATAATACCCATCCGGTATGATTGCCGCCATATATGCTAACAGTACGATGCCCACTACGATAAACGCTTTATAAAATGGTTCTCCATATTCTGCGCATCTTAATACATAACGGACAGCTATCGTATGCTCCAAAAAGATAAGAAGCTGACTTCTGAAAGCATCATATATCGCATATAACATAAATCCCGGCGCCGTACGGAAACAAAGCCTCCAAAGAAACAGATGATTATTTAACACCTTTTTCATACCATCTCCTCCTTTGTCATGGCAAAGATACCTTTGTCGATTTCTAAAGAGGATACGGCCAGATAATTCTCCGCCTGCTTTTTATACATATCGGCATAGATCCCCTGCCGCTTCATCAGCATGTAATGGGTCCCCTCTTCTTTGAC
>CARUOB010000037.1:0-7934 GCA_949076555.1 uncultured Lachnospiraceae bacterium
GAAATCAAGAGCTTCGGTGTCCGTTTTGACTATCCGAAAAACGATGAATACGGTAACGACGATATGATTTATCCGATGACCGAGGCGGAGACAAAGGAGATTGCCAAATATTTGGAGGACGGAAGCTGCGATTATGATAAATTGATGAGCGGTGACTATATTCTTACGGCAGACAATGACAATGTGGCAGAGATTTACGGATGGGAATTTACGGTCGGCGATACGATCGCACTCCACTACTATGACGGCAGCAAAATGGTGGAAAAGGATGTCACAATACTGGGTATTTTGAATGACGAGTATAACCTTGAACACGACGGACTTGAGGGATGGTTTTTGATGCCTGAACAGGCGGTTCTGAGCTGGCTTTCATATGACAGCTTAAATGCACATTTGCTTGTATCAACCGATACGGATAAAGAAGAAACTGTCCAAGAAGCGCTTATTGAGATGTTGGAGAAAAAAACCGAATGGAACCTTGAGACTTATGCTGAGCGGAAAATTGTTTATGAACAGATTGTCAATCAGATGTTTGCAGCGATCAGCGGACTTGCCATCTTCATTATGATGTTTAGTATTTTAAGTATGATGAATACACTGATCACTAATATTGTTACCCGCAAACAGGAACTTGCCATGCTGGAAGCGATCGGAATGAACAAAGTTCAAATCCGTAAGATGCTGCTTGGAGAAAGCCTGTTACTGGTAATTGCTACTGTTGGTGTGACGACAACCATTGGCACGTTGTCTGGCTATGCACTCAGTAATATGCTTTACAATATGGGAGCATTTTATATGGCGTTTCGGTTTCCTTTGAATCTTGCACTGATCTATGTGGGTGTACTGATTGCGGTACCGCTTCTGATTACGCTTGTGTCAATGCACAGCTTTTCCAAAGAAGCGCTTGTAGAAAGATTAAGAGGAATGGAAAATTGATATGCGAATATACAATCATAATGATAGGAGAGTATGATATTTTCGTACTCTCCCCTCAAATGATTGCTCGGCTGATCGAAAATATAAAGACCTCTGACAGCAAAGTATTGGTTATTTCTGCGCAAGAGATTCTTCCCCAGGGATATGCACAATATCTAGCCCGTGTTATGGAAGCCAATCTGGATATACAGCAAGAAAATGAAAAGCAAGGTTTTCCTAACCCGTTGAAGAGAACCTGTGAAATTTTACACAGATTTTACACAAATCATCTTTTAGATTTTACATAGACCAGATACCATTTGATTATTAAAAAAATTCGTTGGGGAGGATGATAGTCAAATGGATTTCTTTGGACTGCTGTCAATGATTGGCGGGTTGGCGCTATTTTTATATGGCATGAAAACAATGGGGGATGCACTGTCCAAGATGGCGGGCGGCAGGCTGGAGCAAGTGCTGGAGCGGATGACCAATAATCCGGTGAAGGCTGTCCTGCTTGGGGCAGGCGTGACAGCGGTGATTCAGTCTTCTTCCGCCACAACGGTTATGGTGGTGGGGTTCGTCAATTCTGGTATTATGAAGCTGTCGCAGGCAGTCGGCGTGATCATGGGCGCCAATATCGGTACGACAGTTACTTCATGGATTCTAAGTCTTTCCGGCATCGAAAGCGGGAATTTCTTCGTAAAACTTCTGAAACCTTCGTCTTTTTCCCCGGTATTGGCACTCATCGGTGTGATACTGGTGATGTTTGTCAAAAATACGAAAAAGAATGATATAGGAACGATTCTGATTGGGTTTGCAGTGCTTATGTTCGGAATGGAGACCATGAGCAGTGCGGTAAAGCCACTTGCAAATGTACCGGAATTTACCTCTCTTTTTACGGCATTTGAAAACCCTGTTTTAGGCATGATAGTCGGAGCGTTCTTGACAGCGGTGATTCAGAGCTCTTCCGCTTCTGTGGGTATTTTGCAGGCGATGTGTGCCACCGGAAGTGTAACGGTGGGAGCCGCGCTTCCGGTGATCATGGGGCAGAATATCGGAACCTGTGTCACGGCTTTGCTTTCCGGTGTGGGGGCAAACAGAAATGCAAGAAGGGCGTCTTTGGTGCATCTCTATTTTAATTTGATCGGTACATTTGTATTTATGACGGTATTTTATGCCTTGAATCATTTTGTACAGTTTGCTTTTCTGTCGGATGCGGCAAACGGTGCAGTCATTGCAGTGATACATAGTGTGTTTAATATTGTCTCGACAATCGTGCTGCTTCCCGCTTCTAAGCTGTTGGTAAAATTTGCGTATTTTACGATTCCGCAGGCAGAGGACGAAACACTGGAAATGTCAGGGAAAGTGCTGGACGAAAGATTTTTGGAAAAGCCTGCGTTTGCGGTTGCACAATGTAAAAACGCGGCGTTCGATATGGCGGAGCTTATCCTAAAGGCAATGAGTTTATGTGTATTCACGCAGGAAAAGTATGATGAAAATGCAGTGCAGACAATTATGGAGATTGAGCAGGAGGTAGATGTCAGGGAAGACGAGCTGTCCTCCTATCTGACAAAACTTTCCGCAAAGCCACTCTCTGAACAGGACAGTAAAACCATCAATAAATTCAGCAGATGCATTACGGATTTTGAAAGGATATCCGATTATACGAAGGGCATCGCATTCACACAAAAGAAGCTGCATAAGAGCAATGAAAAATTTTCAAAGAAAGCGACTGCCGAAGCAAGGCTGATCTATGAGGCAACCCTCGAAATCGTGGAGTATACGGTTTCCGGTTTTATACACGAAGACAAAGAGATGGCGTTTCGCATTGACCCGCTTGCCGATGTGATTAGCCGGATAAAAAAGGATATCCGAAAAAACCACAGCAGGAGACTGGAAAAAGGGAGTTGCTCTGTGGAACTTGGCCTGGCGCTTACGGATATGGTCACTTCCTTAGAGCGTATTGCGAAGCACTGCTCCAACATAGCGGAGGAGCAGATGGCGGCCGAAACGGACCGGCATGCATTACATCAATACGCGCGGCATGTCAAAGAGAGGAACGAGTTGTATCAAGAACTGCTTCATGGATATACAGAAAAGTATTCGTTAGAAAAGAATTGAGGAAACATAAATTATCAGTATAATGTTACTATATAGATAGGGCAGCTTTGCAAACCGTGCAAAAGCAAACAGCCTCTCATCAGCGATGCCTTTTGAGATATCAATTATAAGTGAAATTATGATGGGATGCAGATGGCTTAAAATTTTTAGAAAAAGGAAATGAGCGCTTATGCCGTTAATTTATATTTTGGAAGATGATAAAAATATTCAGGAGATAGAAAGTTATGCCATAAAAGGGAACGGATATGATGTTCGTGCGTTTGATGACGCACAAGCCTTTGACAGGGGGATGCAGGAAATAAAGCCGGATTTATTGCTTCTCGACGTCATGCTGCCGGGGGAGGACGGACTATCCGTACTCAAAAGGCTCCGCTCCAATAATGATACGAAAGAGCTGCCTGTCATACTGGTGACAGCGAAAGATTCAGAAATAGATACCGTCAGAGGGCTGGATCTTGGGGCTGACGACTACATTACAAAACCCTTTGGCGTGATGGAACTTATGTCACGTATCAAGGCCATTATGCGGCGCATCAAACCGATGAGCGATGATGTGATCCTAAAATACAAAAATATATATCTGGATCAGGACAGACGGATCTGCCTTGTGGATGAAGAAAACGTGGAACTGACATTCAAGGAATACGAGCTGCTCCGGCTGTTCCTTTCCAATCTGGGTATTGTGCTGACAAGGGAAATGATCATGGAGGCTGTATGGGGAACGGACTTTGCAGGGGAAAGCAGAACCGTTGACATGCATATCAAGACACTTCGCAAAAAGCTGAAAGAGGCGGGCAGCCTGATAATTACGGTGCGGAATGTGGGGTACAAGCTGGAATGAGGCAGAAAATAAACAGACGATTCACCGTCATTGCACTTTTTTCCGTTGTGATTACCACGATTGCCATGACCGCAGTGTTCTATTCCCTGTTAAAAAAGCAGGTTTTTTCCGACTTGGCGGTTGTGGTAAACTTACTGATTGAGGAAGAATTATATGAGCGGGAAATAGACAACTTAAGAATTACATGGATCGATGCGGACGGAAAGGTTTTGTTTGACTCTACGGTAGATGGGCAGTTGCTTGCCAACCATCTGGACAGGCCGGAAATCGTGGAGGCGGTCTCTTCCGGAACCGGCATGGGAATAAGAAAGTCAGATACCCTGTCGGAGAGCGTATTTTATTATGCAAAAAAACTGGATAACGGGCAGATTCTCAGAGTAGGCAAGAGGGCGCACAGTGTTGAGGCTGTTCTCTTGTCGGCGCTTCCAATGGTGCTGACGATGGCACTGCTTCTTGCGGGCATTTGTCTGATGGTGTCGCACTATCTCACTTCTGCCATTGTGAAGCCGATTGATGAAATGGCGGGGGACATGGAACACATTGATGAGAAGGAAAGTTATCCGGAGCTGATTCCCTTTACAAGAAAAATCCGCTTACAGCATGAGGAAATCTTATCTGCCGCAAACATCAGACAGGAATTTACCGCCAATGTAAGCCACGAACTAAAAACACCTCTCGCGGCGATTTCGGGCTATGCGGAGCTGATGGAAACAGGACTTGCAGATGAAAAGGAGATGAAGCGCTTTTCGGGAGAAATCCGTAAAAGCGCGGCAAGACTGCTTACCCTGATCAACGACATTATCAAGCTCTCGCAATTGGATGCGGGAAATGCAAAAGATGTTCTCGAGGTGGTAAATTTGGCGGAAATTGCAAAGGAAAGCGTGGAAATGCTCTCTTTTGGGGCGGCGAAAAACGGCATTGCCGTAGTGTACGAAGGAGATGACGAGGCGGATGTCCATATCGGAAAGGAACTTGCACAGGAGCTTACTTACAATCTGATTGAAAATGCCATTCGGTATAACAAACCGAACGGAAGAGTGACTGTAAAAGTGCAAAAAGAGGGAGCGCAGATTATCTTTTCGGTGGAGGACACCGGGATCGGTATTCCGCCGGAGCATCAGGAGCGAATTTTTGAACGTTTTTACCGGGTGGATAAAGGCAGGTCAAAGGAACTTGGCGGCACGGGTCTGGGACTTGCGATTGTAAAACATATCTGTAACCTGACAGACGCGGATGTGCGTCTGATGAGTAAGCCGGAAGTCGGAACGAAGATATTTATTGTCTGGGGAAGGGGCAGCGCTTAAAAAGAGAGATAAAATCATATGGATAACTTATATGAAAATCTGAAAAATGATTCAGGGATAAGAGATCTGATCCACAGAGGCAATGTGAACTTAGGTATTTGCGGTTATGCAGATCATTCAGAAGCCTGATGACAAAATGAATGTTTGCCTTGATAACTCTGGGTTTGTTGCCTAGAGTTATTTTTATTGTGCGCCTAGCAAGCGCATGAGCTAAGGGTCTGTGCTACAAAAAGTGTTAAGAACAGACAGGGAAAAGATTATGTGTTGACGAGACTACGGGCGTGTAGTACTATTGATGTGAAGGAGGATAAGACTATGAATGAAGTACTACTTTCTGACTCCGAAAAAGAGATTCTGGAGTGGATGTGGAAGGAAGACAAGGAGTATTCCTACAAGGACGTTGCGGCACAGTTTGGAGAAGACTCGGAAAAGGGGTGGAAAAAGCAGACATTATCTACATTTTTAACACGGATGGAACAAAAGGGCGTCATATCTGTCCGGTGCGAAGGGGAAGAACGCTTTAAGAAAAGGCGGTATTTTAGGGCGTTAAACAGGCAGCAGTACGAGAGAGCAAGGGCGAGGCATCTTCTGGATTCCTATTTTGACGGTTCTTTGAATCAGTTTATGGCAGCGCTAAATGGCAGTGAAAAACTGAGCGGCCAAGAAGCGGATGAACTGAAAAGGTTTCTGGAGGATATGTAATGCTTATTCTGATTATGTCTATCAGCGCAAGTGTGATACTTCTTGCCGTTTTGCTTTGTGCGGTTTTGGGGAAAAGCGTGTTTTCTTCCGCATGGATATACAATATGCTCAGACTTGACCTGTTTTTCTTTTGTCTGCCGCTGCCTAAGTATAATAGCGAGTATAAATACGCATTGTCTCATATGTTAGGTATTTCGAAGCAGTGGGATATCATAGATTTTGCGACGGAGAATGTCATTGCCACAGAGGGAAGCGGGAGGCTGTATTTCACTTTTCAGACATACATAATTGTAATCTGGGCTGTCTGGTTGTGCGGGTTGCTGCTGGCAGTTATCAGAAATCTGCGTCGGTATTGTGAGGCGGAGGCGATAAAAGAAAACCGACGGGTGAGCCGGTCAGATTATCTGGCGATTTTTGACAGAGTGAAAAAGGAAGCAGGCATCAAAAAGAAAGTAACCTTACTGCGTGCAGATGAAGCCGTAGCCATCTGTACAATAGGTGTCTTTCGGAAATATGTCATCATACCGGAAAGCGGACTGACGGAAGAGGAGATTTACTACAGTCTCAAACATGAACTGATCCATGTAAAGCGGGCGGATGTGGCGTGGCGGTATCTTAGTCTGTTGGCTGTTCTCCTCCATTGGTTTAACCCGTTGGTATATCTCTATTTTTATGTAATGTCTGTCTACTGTGAACAGAGTTGTGATGCCATTGTGGTGCAAAATCTTGACAGGGCGGCGCGGAAGAGGTATGGAAATTTGATTATCAACATGGCGCAGGAGCACGGAGCGGGCAGGTGGAAATATCGGACAGATTTAGGTGGAAGTAAAAAAATGATTAAACGGAGGTTGATTCATATGCTGGAGAGCAGAAAGAGAAATAGAATGGAGAGAGTGGCGTCCCTGTTATTGGGAGCGGTTATTTTGTTTGGGGGGTCTTTGACGGTTTGCGCTTATGAGAATCCGAGGGTGGTAAGGGATGTAGATAAGTCATTGATGGGGGCATCAGAGGAGACACGGCTCGAGCTGGAGTTTGCGAAAAGTGAAGAAATTCAGTTTTCGGTAGAAGAAATATCAGGCAGAGTGGAATTTGTAGGAGAAGACGGAACATGCCATGATATGTCAGATATGATAGGCAGCAATGCATCTAAAATTGGGTGTTTTCATTCTTTGGAAGATGGATATGCCAAATTTCATTATAGATATTCTGACGGAAGCTGCAGAACGGAGTATTATCATGCGGACAGATGCATTAAATGTGGTGAACTATGGGTGAAGGAATACTCCCATACGGAAACATCAACAAAATGTACGCATTAACAGTAAGATATAATATACATTATACATCTGATAAAACACTTCCGGGAGCAACGTTTAGATAATGATTGAGCTATTTAACTCGAGGGGGACGCTATGGCCATGAAAAACATATCTGTAAAATTATTTTGGTATATTCTTCTGATTGGTTTGATCCTTTTGGCTGTCGGTATAACGATTAGGTATAAGCAGGGGGGAGGCAGTTTGGAACGCCAGACAAAAACAGCATTAAATCAGCTTCTTTCCTGTACCCGGCAGCAGGCGGAGGATTTTGATGCGGCGATCATGCAGTCTGCTGCAGAAGCAGTGACGGATAAAGAAGTAGGACTGATACAGAGTGACGAAAAGCTAAGAGAGTATCTCGTAAACCGATTTGCTGATTCCATGACATATGCATGTATAGAAGAACTGGCAATGAGTCGTACTTTTTATATAAGCATCGCTTTAGCAAAAGATCTCACTGCGGATATCCGAGTAAGTGAACTTGAACTTATAAAAAGTTCTGATCAGCAAGAATGTTATACTTTTTCGGCAAAGCTATTATCATCTGCCGGGGATGAAGCAGGCATTGCAAGAGGAACGATTTTAATGGAAAAGGATGGATCAAAGTGGAAAGCATCTAAAATAACTTTGACAGTGGATGAGTTATATAACTGATATAAGAAAGTTTGGCAAGGTTCTCAGGCATTAGGAATTTCTACAAAAAATATGAAATGCTTCCGGTCAGCTTTTCCC
>CARUOB010000037.1:7944-29936 GCA_949076555.1 uncultured Lachnospiraceae bacterium
TCAAAATCGGAAAAGCTGACCGGAGATATGCTCGATGGTTCTGTTGTTTTTTGTCAAAATACCGCTACTGTAAAATAGTCAACAGCTTTTCAATACTTTTATTAGCTTCCGCAATCATTTCGTGGCCGGCCTTCAGAACAATGTTTAAATTCGTGAAGTTAATCATTTCCGAAGAAATATCCGTATCACGAATATTGGCTTCCGATGACTCCAGCTTTTCGATAATATTTTCCTCATTGTATATCGTATGTTCTAAGCGGTTCTGCTGGGCGCCGATATTACTGCGGTTCTCCGTAATTGCCTGCAAGGCGTTTTTGGCGCGGGTGATCGAGTATCCCGCACTTTCCACCGTTGTCACATCGTATCCCGAAAGCGATAATAGTTCTGTATTCATTCTGCCGATGGTCAGCCAGAGGCCGGAGTCATATTCACATCCTGACTGAATCCACAGCTCTTCGTCTATTCCGACCGGCACAGGCGGATAGACAGTGCCTATTTCCATATCGCAAAAATAAGCCTGTTCCTTTTCGCCCTGTGACCATGCATTGTTGTCGACATCATAAATATATAACACCGAATCTTTGTAGCCAAATTCCACATGGCTGATATCATTTTGGGGTTCGCATAAGGCATCTACCATATACTTGCAAAACTCTTTCGGATCGCTATAGTAAGAGCCGTCAGGCTTTTTAAGGCCGATATTCAGTTCGTGGGAGTTTTTCCCGGACGGCGTATTGGTAAGGGTGACGCCCACATCATCCGTAAAGTTGACGGTAGTGGGGCAGCAGTTTGTACAACAGTTTACAAAAAAGGTAGTGCCGGAGAGATCCTTTATGTTATTCAATTTCCCCATATCAATATGTACGCTGACATAAGGGTTTCCGTTATTTAACGTGGAAGTGGATTGTGTGACATCGCCCGGTTTTAATGCTTCCTGCATGTAACCGGTTTTAGAGATGCTATCACCAAATAGTTTAAAAAAATCACCGCTCGTAGACGGCTTTGTCACGGTCGTTCCCTCGGAGTCAACCGCCTCGTTTCCCTTGAAAATAGCCAGGCCATTATATAAAGTAGTGTCCGCGATACGATCGATTTCCTTTATAAGCTGATCTGCCTCCTGCTGGAGAAAGTGACGGTCTGTATCGCTCTCCGTGCCGTTGGCCGCCTGCACTGCCAATTTGTTGAGCCGCTGTATGATATCGGTGACTTCGTTCAAAGCGCCGTCGGCAATCTTACATAAGTTCACGGCCTCTTTCGCATTTTCCACCCCTTTGTTGAGTCCCCTGATCTGCCTGCGCATTTTTTCGGAAAGGGAAAGACCGGCCGGATCGTCAGCCGCGCGCATGATCCGATAACCGGAAGAAACCCGGCTTGTGGATTTTGCAAACTCTTTTGCATTGTTGTTTGTCAGTCGTATGGCATTTAATGCCTGTATATTGTTTAGAATAATCATTTTGCCTCCCTCTTGAAATGATTCATAGAAAATTTTGTATGAAATATGCCTTTTCTCAAGAATATATATGATTATTTAATGTATCGGTGACTTTGCCTGTAAAGTTTAGCGTTATTCCGGGCAAAATCCCATTCGAAAAGGTTGACGGAGAAAATGCTTTAAAAGGTTAAGAAAAAGCGGTATCGTGCCGAAATAAAGGGTGAATGTGAGAACATTCGCCTTTATTTGTTATCAAGAATATAAAAAATACTACATTTGGTATGAGGTAATTATGAAGATCACTTTTGACCACAACACAGGAAACCAAAATGTAGACAGGGCGACAACTTCATATCGGGACACCCGGACGACAAGGACGGATCGGGCGGGTGATTACGCATTAGACATTTCTGGCACAGTTATGGATAACAACGCTTATGGAGGTCACGGAAAGACCGCAGAAGAGGTTATGCAGGATGCGGCGGCTATTGACGTGGCCACGCAGACGATGGCAGCGATGTCTAATATTATGTCCGAGGAGGATTTTTCCCACTTACAGGAGGAGGGGTATCATCCCGGAGATATGGAGATGGAACTGGCTGTCACCATTGTCGACACGATCAAAGCGGCGCTTATTCAGGGCGGAACGCAGGTAACAGGCTACACTGACAATCTGGACGCGGCTACGCTGGCGCAGATTACAGGGAGCGAGTCCTTTGCGCAGGAGCTTACGAGACAGTTTGCGGCCCATGACATTCCTCTGACGGAGAAGAATGTGCGGGCGGCAAAGGAGGCTTTTGACAGAGCCATGCAGACGGAGGCGCCTGAGGAAGGCACCGTCAAGTATATGGTGGAGAACCGCATGGAACCTACCATTGACAATCTCTACCGGGCGGGCCACAGTGCGGCTTCGGACAGCAGCCGTCAGGGGCGCGGTTACTATGAGGCGGACAATACCGGTTACTATGCGAAAAAGGCGGAGGACTATAATTGGGAACAGCTTCGACCTCAGATCGAGCATATTCTGGAGGAGGCCGGACTGGATGCCAGCGAGGAGAATGTGCAGAGTGCCCAGTGGTTGATCGGCGTGGGCGTGCCTTTGACGACAGAGACGGTGAAGGCGCTCCACGAAATTAACCAATCCGGTCATCCGAAGAGTAAAGAAGAGCTTCTGTCTGTGATTGCGGCGGCGATCTCCGACGGGAAAAAGGCCGGGGATGCGAATCTGGCGGACGGCAGAAGTTCGTTTGAAAAGGCGGCCGACTATAGAGACGCCTTCGGGAAGATCACGGAAAAGGCGGCCGATCTTGTGGCGGCAGAGGAAAAGGCGTTAAATCTGCGGAACCTGACGAAAGCACAGGAAAAGATAGATGCGGGCGAAGCGGCGCAGGAAGTTCCGGCGGCGGTTACCCAGAGGCGTCAGTTGGAAGAAGTCAGGCTGATGATGACCATTGAGGCAAACCGGCAGTTGATGGCCCGCGGCTACTCCATAGACACGACGGAATTAGAGGCGCTGGTGGAGGCCTTGAAAAAACTGGAGCAGGAGCAGAACCAGAAGCTTTTTGGAGAATCCGACGCGGCGGCGGCAGCCGGGAAAGCGGCGCTTTACGAGGAAGTACAGACCAAGGTTTCTGAGATTCCTTCTTTGCCTGCGGCAGTGCTTGTGCAGTATATTGACGGCACGGAAGCCTTTACACTGGACGGTGTACATAGGAACGGCGTTGCGCTTAAGAATGCCTATGAGTCGGCGAGGGAGTCCTATGAGACACTGATGACCGCGCCCAGAGCGGATATGGGAGATTCCATACGCAAGGCATTCCGCAATGTGGATGATATTTTGACGGATATGGGGCTTGAGACCAGCGAGGAGAACCGCAGGGCGGTGCGCATTCTTGGCTACAACAGTATGGATATCACCGATGAAAATATAGATGCGGTGAAGAAATATGACATGGAGCTGCAGCAGATGATCCGCAGAATGACTCCGGCAGCGTCTTTGCAGGCTATCCGGGACGGGAAAAATCCGCTTACCATGTCCATGGAGGAGTTAAACCAATATCTGGATGAGAGCGGCATGGATGACGTGGCGCGGGACGAAAAATTCAGTAAGTATTTATATAAATTAGAAAAGAGCCATGCGGTCAGCGAGCAGGAGAGAGAGGCCTACATCGGAATTTACCGCATGTTCCGGCAGCTGGAAAAGTCGGATGACGCGGCGGTCGGCAGTCTCTTAAAGGAAGGGGCGCAAATTTCCTTCAGCAATCTTTTGACGGCGATGCGCAGCACTAAAAAACAGGGAATGGATTATAAGGTGGACGACGGTTTCGACGGTGTGGACGCCGTGGCGAAAAATAAGTCCATCACCGATCAGATTTTGAGCGGCTTCCCGAACTTAGGGCAGGAGAGCGCGGAGGCAGGCCATCAGGAGAGCGGGCAGAGGCAGCGCGATTCGGAAGAGGCAAAGAGCTATTACCACATGCTTGCAGGACAGATTGCGGACGGTCTGGAGCCGGAAATGCTTGCGGAGACGAACATTACGAAAGACACGACCATGGAAGAGTTTGCGGATGCCCTGCGGCAGCAGACGGTTGACGCATCTTTGGAACAGGCGTATATGCAGGAACAGCTTAGTTCTTACCGCGGTCTGGAAAATGTGGAAGAGGCTGTGGTGCGTGAGCTGTCGGCATACAGGCAGCCTGTGACGGCCAATAATATGGAGGCGGCTTCGGCGCTGAGGAAAAAACCGGGCGCACTGTATCGGAAACTTCGTGATTTGGGAGAGAATGCGGGTGTTTCGGAAGGAGAGAGGAAAGCGGAGGCGCTGATCGAGAACCTGACGGATAAAGAGAGCGCGCAGGAAGCCTATGAGGAGATGCAGGAAACCTTTTCCGGGCTGCTGGATGAGGCGCTGGATCAGGCGGAAAATTATTTGGATCTGCGAACCTTACAGAGCTGCAAGAAGCAGCTTGCGCTGGCGGGCAGCCTGTCGCGGGAAGAAAATTACCAGATTCCCGTGGAGATTAACGGTGAGCTGACGGCGATTAATCTAAAGGTCTTGCATGGAACCGGGACGGGGAAAGTGAATGTCACGGTACAGACAGAAGAGTTCGGACAGATCACGGCTAAGTTTACACTCAGAGATCAGCGCGTGTCCGGCTATATCGCCTGTGAGAGCGGCGAAGGAACCACTTGGCTGCGAGGAAGACAGGAGGATCTGGAAAAAGCGCTGGAGGCTCCGGGAACGGACGGACCGGAGAGAGAAACGGGAAGTCTGGTTATTCTGCAGGGCAGAGAGGTAAACGGAGAGGAATACACAGAGGAAGATATAAACGGCGGGGAAGGACAGCAGACGGAGGCGCTTTACGGGATTGCGAAAGCGTTTATCACGGCCCTGACGGCATAAGAAGGAGGAAACAAAAATGAAGATCAGTTATAATGCGCCGGCAATGCGCGCAAGTAATGCATTAAATGCGTCAGACAGCAGAGTATCCAAATCTTTGCAGCGTCTTTCATCCGGTTTGAAGGTAACGACGTCAAAGGATGACCCTTCGGGTTATGCAATCGGCAGAAGAATGAACACGCAGATTACGGGAATCGGCACGGCGACCCAGAGTTCTCAGAACGGTATTTCCGTCATCGAGACGGCGGACGGGGCACTGACGGAAGTGCATGAAATGCTGCAGAGAATGAATGAGCTGGCAGTTAAGGGTGAGACGGGAACACTCACCACCAGCGACCGGATGACGATCGAGTCGGAGGTAAAACAGCTCAAGGCGGAAATTACGAGGATTTCTACGGATACGCAGTTTAACGGGCAGACGCTTTTGGACGGTACCTTTGATCTGCGGGGGTATACGGACGATCACCGGGTTCGGGTTGACTATTACTCGGATGAGGTGATTCGCAAGGAGTATGAGATCAGTGCGACTTCGCTGACGGTTGCTTATAAGGCTGACGGCACGATTGACGAAGAAAATACGCTGTATACGGAACCCTCCTCCGCTGATCCGGAGAAGGCATTTCCGGCTGGTGTGAAGATTTCCGAGATAATAGACAACAAGATTACGTTCACGGGACCGGCGGATTTTGAGCTGACCATCGAGCTTGAGACGGGATTTACGAACGGCCCTGTTACGCTGGATATTACCGGCATCGGCTCCATGGATATCCAGACCGGCGCGAATGAGGGACAGCAGCTTGCGATTCGCATTCCTACGATCTCCCTGAACCGGATGAACATGGAAGATATGAGTATGACTACGCAGGAAGAGTGCGCGGATGCGAATGTAACCATCAAGAACGCAATTCTTTATGTGTCGGATGCACGAAGCAGGCTCGGTGCCTACCAGAATCGTCTGGACCACACAATCAACAATCTGGAGGTGTCCAATGAGAACATGACGGCTTCCTACTCCCGTATCATGGACGTGGACATGGCCGAGGAAATGACGGAGTACACCACGGAGCAGGTGATTTCCCAGGCGGCGGTTTCCATGCTGGCGCAGGCGAACGAGAGACCTTCGCAGGTGTTGCAGTTATTGCAGTAGTGCGATAAAAATAACAGAAACGTAACGGGTTGAAGATTTTGGGAAAGGCAGATTCACAATATGACGAAGGAATTAAAGCAGGAATATACCCTGCGGATTACGCAGGCGAATAAGACACAGCTTATCACCATTTTGTATGAGATGGCGTTGCTCTATGTGGACGAGGCGGCGGAGGCACTGTCCGCACAGGACAGAACGGGGCTTAAGAATGCCGTCCGCAGGATTCAGGGCTGTATGTGTGAGCTTATGGACTCTCTGCACATGGAGTATGAAGTGGCACACAATCTGCTGCAGCTCTACCTCTATGTCAACAGGGAGGTGGCGAAGGCGGCTCTGCACAACGATGTGGAAAGTCTGGAGCATGTCCGTCCGGTGCTTGGCAAGCTTTTGGCGGCTTATAAGCAGATTGAGGGACTGGATACAAGCGGCCCTGTTATGGGCAACACGCAGACTGTGTATGCAGGGCTTACCTACGGCAGAAACAATTTGACGGAAAATGCCGCGGACCCTTCCGCAAACCGGGGGTTCTGTGTATAATCGACTGTCCCTTTTTGCGGCGGTCGGGAGAATGCAAAGCATTCTCCGCCATGTATGAATTAGGAGAGCGTCAAAGGGCGGTAAGCCTCGGCGCGTGTTTCTTCAGGCAGCGGATCATTTTCCGCTGCCTTTTGCAGTAAGTATTTATACCGTTTCATCACGGCGTTAAGCTCAAAGATATAGCAGTCGATCAGATCCGGATCTGTCGCGTTGTCGAATCCGGCGTAGGCGTTTTCCAGTGCATTTCTGGCAAGGCGCAGTTCTTCTCGCAGCGTCATCTTCTGCCTGTCCACGATTACTTCGTTTTCTGCCGGTATACAGGGACTTTGTCTGAAAATAACTTTCATATGGAACCTTCCTTTCGGGTTACTCCTCTTACCTCGGCATCCGTGCAGAGAATGTCATATGTGAGGCACTCTCCTGCGTGAGACATCGCACTTCCAAGTCAGCCATGCCGAGACGGCAGCGCCGCCTTTGCCGCTGAGTATTAGAAGTACTTCTCACTCTAGTTTAGGTAAAAATTTCCAGAAATATTCATGTAATATTATGAATAGCCCGTTCATATGTTGTAGAGAGACAGGCAGGAAGGAGCTTTTGCGGGGCGCTGTGGCGGTCTGCGATGTATGAAACTATGGGAAATTTAAACGGAGCTATCGTTATATTGGCGGTATGCCTGATTGTGCTGGCGATAGGCGCAATGGGCAGGAAGGTGGAGTGGCTGGTCAATTTTATTCTGCGGGCGGTTATGGGAACCGTAGGTATTTACGCGATCAATTATATGCTGGCGGCCAGAGAACTTCAGGTCGCGGTGGGCATCAATCCCTTTACTGTTTTGACATCCGGAGTCCTTGGATTTCCTGGGGTTGCGGTACTTTACGGCATTCATTTTTTTAAAATCTTGTGAATAATTTACAATAGACAAATATTTCTGTTGTGTTATAATTCAAGTCACAACTTAAGAAATTCTATGTGTTATTCCTTTCTGTGGAATACACGCTTCTCGCTTCAGGGCATCGGGAAGATCTTCCGAATGATTTCGTTGAGTCACTTTTAATTTAGGATTTTAGGATAAGGAGGTGGTCTTATTGGACTGACTTACTGTCAATCTTTTTTGCTTCTCCTGCTATTGCTTTCTGCTTTGGCGGATCTTAGGACAGACAGGATACCGAACGGTTTGATTCTTTTGGGCATGGTAATCGGTGTTTCGGGCGGCGTTTTATCCGGCCGGGGATTATCGGATATTCTGGCATCTGTGCTTCTGGCGTTTCTGCTGATGTACCCTTTGTATATGATAGGCGCACTCGGAGCGGGTGACGTGAAGCTGTTTGTTATGATCGGGAGTTTTATGGCGGCAGGGGAATTTTTGGCTGTTTTGGCGGGCGCGTTTGTGATTGGCGCGGGTTTTTCGCTGATAAAACTGTCTGTGGAGAAAAACGGCAGGGAGAGGTTTCGCTATTTCTTTTCGTATCTGCATGATGTCATGCGGACAGGACATTGGAGAATTTACGGAGAGGACTTAAAACAGGATTATCACACCTACTGTAAAAACAAAATCCACTTTGCGGTGCCGATTCTGTTCAGTGCGGTGTGCAGGATAGGAGGATTATTTTGATACATAAAATTATGGCGATCTGTGATACGGAGGAGGGATACGCGTTCCGCATGGCGGAGTATCTTTTGGAAAAAGTAAAGCTGCCATATACGCTGCATCTGTTTACGGCGGTGGAGGAATTGGAGAAATTCGCGGGAAGGGAGGAGATAGAGATCCTTCTCATCGCGGAGAGCGCGTGGCGCCTGATCAAAGAAGAGTATATCAGAAAACAGGTAACGCAGATGTTTATTCTGCAGGAGAGCGGCGGGGCCGCGCAGACGTTTGCGTCGCAGGAAGGAAACGATGCAGCGCGGAAAAATATAAGCTGTATCAATAAATACCAGAGCCCGGAGCTGGTGGTACAGGCGGTGTTAAATGTGATTGCGGACGGCGGCGGATGGAAGGGTTATCCGGCGGCCGCCGACACGGACGTGAAAATGATAGGGATTTATTCCCCGGTGAAACGGTGTTTACAGACTTCTTTCGCCCTGTCGCTCGGGCAGCTTCTGGCGAAGGAGTACAAAACCATGTACTTGAATTTTGAAATGTATTCCGGACTTGGTGAGCTTTTGCGGCGGGAATATCAGACGGACATGCTTGACGTTATGTACTATTTCCAGAGCGCAAGGGAAAAGCTGGCTTTACGCCTGCCAACGATCATCCAGAATGCGGGAGGACTGGATTATATACCGCCCATGCAGTATTCGCTTGGAATCAGGGAGGTGCCGGGGGAACAATGGCTGGCTCTTTGCAGGGATATTGCGGCAATCGGTGAATACGAATATATGATTTTGGATTTGGATGACGGGATAGACGGGTTGTTTGATCTGCTCAAAAACTGTCAGAAGATATACACCATCACAAGGGAAGACCCTTTTGCGCAGGCAAAGCTCGGGCAGTATGAACGGATGCTGCAGCAGGGAGAATTGGGTGAGATTACAGAAAAAACCGTAAAATGCCGCTTTCCGATTTTTCAGGAGTTGCCGGACAGTCTGGATATGATGACACACGGAGAACTGGCAGGATATGTGAAATCCATCATAAGAGAGGATATTTATGGGAGACACGGATGAGAGAAGGAAAATTTTAAAGGAGAAGCTGTTGGAAAGCATTGATTATTCCAGAGAGAATAGCGATGAGGAGATCAGGGAGCTGATCGATGAAATGCTTGTCCGGGAGGGCCGGGAGAATCCTTTATCGCTGACGGAGCGCGGCAGGCTCAGAACAGAGCTTTTTCATGCGGTTCGCAAGCTGGATGTGCTGCAGGAGTTGGTGGATGATCCGCAGATCACGGAGATTATGATTAACGGGCCGGACAAAATTTTCGTTGAGCGAAATGGCAGGCTGACAGAAAGCGAGCTTTACTTTGACAGCGGGGAGAAGCTGCAAAATGTGATACAGCAGATTGTTTCCGACTGCAACAGGGTGGTCAACGAGGCGTCGCCGATTGTGGACGCCAGACTGGAGAACGGAGCACGCGTCAATGTGGTTTTGAACCCCGTGGCGTTAAACGGTCCCATCGTCACGATCAGGCGGTTCCCGGACAACCCGATTACCATGGAGGATCTGGTATCTTTCGGCTCCATCACGGAGGAGGTGTGCGAATGGCTGAGCAGACTCGTGCGGGCCAAATACAATATTTTCATCAGCGGCGGCACGGGCTCCGGGAAAACGACCTTTCTAAATGCGCTGTCCAATTATATTCCGGACAAGGAACGCATCATCACAATAGAGGACAGCGCGGAGCTGCAGATCAGAAGCGTACATAATATCGTCCGCATGGAAACGAGGAATGCCAACGTGGAGGGCTGCCGGGAAATCACCATAAGGGATCTGATTAAGACATCTTTGAGGATGCGGCCAGACAGAATTGTCGTGGGCGAGGTGCGCGGCGGCGAAGCCTTTGACATGATGCAATGTCTGAATACGGGGCACGACGGCTCCATGTCGACGGGACATGCAAACAGCGCGCGGGATATGCTGAGCCGTCTGGAAAATATGATCCTCATGGGCATGGAGATCCCGTTAGCGGCCATCAGGCAGCAGATTGCATCGGGCATCGATCTCATTGTCCATCTGGGGCGGCTGCGGGACAAAACGAGAAAGGTTTTGGAAATTGCGGAAGTGTGCGGTTTGGAAAACGGGGAAATTATCTTAAGCACAATCTATCGTTTCGAGGAGGAGAAAGAGACGGAGGGCGGAAAAATCCTCGGCACACTCCGAAAGGAGGGAGAGCTTGCCTATGTCGAAAAGTTACAGACTGCCGGATTATGCTGAATATCGTTTCTCTTTGAAGGAGGGCGCGATTGCTGTTTTGGAGGGCATGTTTTTGGTGGCGGTGATCGGATATTTTTTCTATCGGTCGTGGCTTGCCTGCATTTTTCTCTTTCCGGTCTTTGTCCTTTTTCTGAGAGAAAAGAAAAAGGATTTGGCGAAAAAGCAAAGGCAGGAGCTTGGCTTACAGTTTAAAGATCTGGTGCTTGCGCTCTCGGCCAATGTCAAAGCCGGATACTCCATCGAAAATGCCATGCGGGAAGCCTGCAAGGATATGGAACTGCTTTACGGGACGGAAAGCCTTGTATGCCTTGAGGTGCGGCACATCCTGCGGGGATTGGACAACCATGTGATTTTGGAAAAGCTGCTGTATGATCTGGGTGTGAGAAGCCGGGTGCCCGATATTATGCAGTTTGCGGACGTCTTTCTGATCGCGAAAAGAAGCGGCGGAAATTTGACGGAAATTCTGGAAAAGACCGCCGGGGTGATCGAGCAGAAGATTGAGACGGACAAGGAGATTCAGCTTATGATCGGAGCCAGAAAAATGGAGCAGAAAATTATGAATATGGTGCCCTTTCTCATTATTTTCTATATCGGGACGACCTCGCGGGGATTTTTCGATGTGCTCTATCACAATCTGATCGGCGCGGCGGTGATGACGGTGTGCCTGCTCTTTTACGGCGCGGCATATCTGCTCTCTAAGCGGATTGTGGAGATTGCAGTCTAAGGAAACACCTGCTTTTGTTTGCGGCAGTGCAAACGCAACAACCTTAATTGATCGCAATAACCGAATGTGGGTGTTTGGGGAAAGGAGTGTTAAATGGTTTATATTTATTCCGCTGTTTTAGCGGCTTATCTGCTTCTGTTTCTCTTGTCGCGAAGAGAAAGCGGAAATCCCTTTCAAAAAATAGCGGCCCGCGTTTTCCGAAAACAGCAGGAGCGGCAAAAGAAAATGAACAGGGGGAGGCGGGATTGGAAGAGGGCGCTTTATGCAAGACAGCTTGGAGACAAGCTGAAAACGCTGCAGCCTGAAATTGCGGCCGAAAAGCAAATTCGGGAGCACTACCTCTCGCTGTATACGCTTTTGCTTATGGTGGTATTTGTGGGAGATGTTTTTTGTCTGGCGGCGTGGGTTGGCGCACATGGCGCGGCCAGATTGGCTGACGGCGGTTATCTTCAAAGAAATGCCTTTGGGGAGGGCGATGTGGAGGTGGGGCTTAAAGCGGAGATTCCGGGGATGCAGGAAGAACTTTTTGATTATCTTTTGGAGGAGCGCAGACTCACAGAGAAAGAAGTAGAAAAAAGTTATGCGGAGGCGGCAGCGCTTCTTCCGGGAGCCATTTTATCTGAAAATGCGTGTCTGGAGGATGTGCGAAAAGACCTTTATCTGGTTTCGGCTTTAGAAGGGTATCCTTTTGAGATCAGTTGGGAGAGCAGCGCCCGCTCTCTGGTCAATGCGGACGGGACGGTACATAACGAGAATCTTGCGGGCAGTGAAGTGGTCACTCTGACGGCAAAGTTTCGCTATGAAGAGTGGTTCCGGGAGCTGCAGATTCCCGTGCAGATTCATCCGATCATATACACGCCGGAGGAGGCGATGCGGATGAAGCTGGAGGAACTGCTGCGGGAGAGTGCGGAGAGCAGCAGAAGCGCGGAGATTATGGCGCTGCCGGAACAGGTCGGCACGGCGCCTGTTGTCTGGAGTGAGATCATAGAGGACAGCAGCGGGTATTTGCTGATTCTGGCCATATTCGCGGCGGGCGTGCTCTATTGGGGAAGAGGCAGGGAGCTGGATCAGAAGTTGGAGGCCAGAAAGAGGGAACTGCTTTTGGACTATCCCGAGATTGTCAATAAACTGGCGCTTTATATGGGCGCGGGTATGACGGTCAGAAACGCTTTTTTGAAGATGGGGGAGGACTATAAAAAGCAGAAGGAGGAAAAAAGAAGATATGTGTATGAGGAAATTTTAATAACCTGCCATGAGCTGCAAGGCGGCAGGTCGGAGACGGAGGCATACGCACATTTTGGGAAACGGTGTCAGGTGCAGCTATACATGAAGCTGTCTGCGCTGCTTTCGCAGAATATCAGAAAGGGCAGCAATGACCTTTTGCGGATGCTCAGACAGGAAGCGGATAACGCCTTTGCGGAGCGAAAAAATCTGGCGAAAAAACTGGGAGAGGAAGCGGGTACAAAACTGCTTTTGCCCATGATGATGATGCTCTGTGTGGTCATGGTGATTATCATGATTCCGGCTTACTTTTCATTTACCTTAAATTAAATGTATCTGTACGGCGTTTCCCGGATAACGGGTCTTACGCCGACAGTTGTACATAATCAAGCAGAAAAAGAAAAAAGGAGGAAAACAAGATGCTGAAAAAGAGAAACGGCGGACGGCTCAAAGGGTTCGGAGACTTCCTGCGGGAGGAGGAAGGCATGGGCACGGTGGAAATCATTCTCATTATTGTGGTGCTGATCGGTCTGGTTATTATTTTCAAGACACAGCTTCGCGAGCTGGTGGAGAAGGTCTTTGAAAAGATTACCAAAGACAGCAACACGGTAATGGAATGAGGCGGGGATACATAACGGTATTTTTATCTTTATCCCTCACATTGATCCTGTCCCTTGTATTCACGGTAATAGAAGGGGCACGGATCAGTGCCATCCGCATGAAATTCGAATGCGTGACGGATATTGGTATGAATTCCGTTCTGGCTGAATATCACAGAGAGCTTTTGAAGCAGTATGATCTTTTGTTCGTAGATACTTCTTACGGCGGTTCGCGTCCCGAAATCGCCAATACGGAGGCGCATCTGCAAAATTACACACAAAAAAACTGTCACGCGGGAGAGGGAAAGCGTCTTTTTGGCGGCAAGGATTTTCTGGCGATGGATATGGGTATGGTAGAAATTCCGGCGTATTCTCTGGCGTCGGATGAGGGCGGTGCGGTGTTGAAGCGGCAGGCCACGGATTATATGGGCGATTATCCGCTGGGGGCGGTTCTTGATAAGCTCAGCGCCAATATCGGTCTGCTGCAGGGAGCCGACATTGACACCAAGGATATGGAGGCATGGCGGCAGCAGTACGAGTCCAGGATCGACGCCATCGGCCTGCCTGAAAAGGAGACCGAAGACGGAGAGACAGAGGAAGTGCCGCTAAACAATCCGGCGGATTTTGCCAACGCCACGAGAAGCAGCGGGGTGTTAAACCTTGTGCTGGAGAACCCGTCTGCGGTTTCGGCGGTAAAGGTGAATTTGGGAGATTACATTTCCCGCCGCTTAGACAGGATGATGGGCACGGGACTGTGCGAGGAGGCGGTGGAGACGGGTGGAGAACCGAACGAACTGGTATTTCAAATGTATTTGTTTGAGAAATGCGGCTATTACGGGGCTGAGATGGACAAGTCGCTCTTAAAGTACCAGATGGAATATATTTTGGCGGGCAGAGACACGGACTGGCAGAACTTGGAACAGGTGGCCAAAAAACTGCTGCGATGGCGGGAGGCGGCAAACATGCTGTATCTTCTTTCGGACAGTGCGAAAATGGCCGAGGCGCAGGCTATGGCGCTGGCGCTCACGGCGGTGATGCTTTTGCCCGAGCTTGCGGAACCGGTCAAGTATACGATTCTTTTCGCGTGGGCTTATGTGGAGAGCCTGCAGGACGTCAAAACACTGCTTGGCGGTGGCAGGGTTCCCATTTTTAAGACAGCAGCCGATTGGAGGACGGGAATTAACAGTCTTAAGAATGTGAGAGAAAGTCTCTCGGAGGATTCCGGGGGAAACGGACTTAATTATAAGGAATACTTACAGATTATGATCTTTTTGCAGGATGCAGGAACCAGGACAGAGCGGGCGATGGACATCATGGAAATGGATATCCGCCGGACGCCAGGCAACGGGAGGTTTCGACTGGATGGATGTTTTGATGCCTATCAGGCGCATCTGGAGGTGACGAGCCGTTTTGGCTATTCCTACGAGATGACAAGAAGATATGGATTCTACTGAAGCGGGAGGTGATAAAAGGTGCCCTTTTTAAAATCACGTAACTTAAAATTCAACAAATCGACAGCACATTCTCTCCGGGCATATCTTGAAGCAGGTCAAGGTAGTCGCATTCTTTCTCGTGGACACCGATTGTTAAAAGGGGCATCTTTTATCCTCTCCCGCAGGAGAGGTTCCATGACGCTGGAGGCTGCCTTTGCTCTGCCGTTTTTTCTCTTTGCGGTGCTCGATATTCTCTTTGCGGTGAACATCATAGGGACGCAGAGCCGGATCAACGCCGCCTTGCATCAGGTGGGGAACAAGCTGGCCTTTGCGGGATACGTCTATGAAAATACGGTGGGGAACACCCTGCCGGATGGAATAGCCGGTGTGGCGGTTACGGAAACATACGCAAGAGGGCAGATTGTGGAATATGTAGGGAGATCTTATTTGGAAAATTCCTGTGTAAAGGGCGGTGCGGGAGGGCTGTCCTTCGTCGGCTCTTCGGTGATGGGGGCGGAGGACATCATCGACTTGCACATATCATACCGGGTCAGACCTTTTGTAGAGCTTATGGGCTTTGACGGTTTTTTGATGTCGCAGCGCTACTATGGCAGGGCTTGGACCGGATATGACGCCGCCGGATCGGTGAGTGAGGACACACAGGAGGATCTCATGGTGTATATCACAAAGACGGGAACAGCCTACCATCTGGACAGGAAATGCACGTATTTGAATCCGAAGATAGAGACGGTGCCTGTTCAGTCTGTGCCGGACAGACGAAATGCTTCCGGCGAAAAATATGCGTCATGCGGTTCCTGCGGGGCGGGCGGAGGCGGCAGTCAGGTGTACATTACAAGTTATGGCAACAGCTACCATAAACGGCTGGACTGCCCGGGCCTGAAGCGAACGATCTATACGGTGCCCCTGTCGGAGGTCGGTGGGAGAGGGAGGTGCTCCAAATGTGGATAGAAATGGTATTGTTTCTGTTTTTGGCTGTATGCGCCGTGTTTGACGGTTTCAGCAGGCGGGTTCCGTTAGTTGTCGTGTGGCTGGGAATGCTGACCGCCGCCGGACTCCGGATCGGCGGCGCGATGGGGGAGACAGGCCTTATGTCGGCGGCCCTATCCCTCCTGCCGGGCGCTGGGTTTTTTCTGCTTGGTTTCCTGACAAAGGAGAAGGTGGGATATGGCGACGGCTGGGCTCTTTTGATGATCGGCCTATTTATGGGCATTTATCGGTGTTTTCTGATTCTGCTCGCGGGGCTTATGGTGGAGTCTGCGGTGGTGATCGTGTTGTTGGCGATTGGAAAAGTAAAGCGCGACCGGGAAATTCCTTTTTTGCCCTTTCTGCTTCTTGGAATGGGGGTGGCGGTATGCTTGTAAAAAAAACAGCGAAAGGGTATATGACGATTGAGGCTTCTTTTCTTATTACATGGACGTTGTTTCTGTTCGTTCTTTTGATCTATTTATCTTTCTATTCCTATGACAAGTGTGTACTGTTTCAGGATGCCTACACGATTTGTTTCCGGGGGAGCATTCAGAAGGATGAGGGACGGGTGGTGCCTTACATAAATGAGAATATGCAGACACAGTTTGGCAAGAAGTATTTTGGCGTGGGAAAGGTGCAGGGAACGGTGGACAAAAACGGAAACACGACGAGTGTGACAGGCACATGTCTGGTAAAGGTCCCGATCCGGCAGATGTTTACCATGCACGGGAAAGAAGGGTGGCATATCCGCACCCGGGCAAAGGCGCAAATCATAAACCCTGTCAAAATGATACGCAGATGCAGAATGGTTGGCAATATGTTTTCGGATGAAATCGGGAGGTAGATACAGATGCTTGAGGCGAAATTTTTTAGGGACTATAAACACAGTTACATGATTTTACCGTGCAAAAGCGCACAGCCGGAGAAAAGCTATCAGTGCAGGCAGCTTATTTCCAATAAAATAGAAGAGATCCTTCGCTGCTCCATGCGGCATGTAAACGGCATGACTTATTTTTACTATGATATCAGTTCCAGAACGACGATGGAAAGCCTGTATCGGGACAGGCAGATGAGCTATCGTCAGATCAGGGAACTGTTTGAACAGCTTTACGATATGTATTGTAAAGTCGGGGATTACTTTATGGATGAGACCTGCCTGGTCTTTCTGCCTGCATATATCTATTATGATTTGTCGCGTAAAAAATATATCGGGCTATACTATCCGGATTATGAGGAGGACAGACCCTATGAGGCGCTTATGGATTATCTGCTGGAGCATATGGACAGTGAGGACGAAGGGTTGGCGGACTGCGTCTATCAGATCTATGAGAGAGCGGAGGACAGCGGCTTTTCGCTGTGGGATGCGCTGCAAATTTTGGGAGAAGCCAAGGAGCGGAGAGAAGAGCCGAAAAAGGGAGCGGAGGAATCCGGCGGACAAAAAGGGGAGATTTATGTGCTTCCCGGAAGTGTTTCTGCGGACAGCGAGGGGGTGGAGCCGGTTTATGCACAGGCGGGTGTGCGTGAGCCGCGTGAGGATGGGTTTGCACTGTGGGAAGAAGAGCAGGATGCGCCTGCTCCTGAAAAAAAGAAAAGTCCGTTCTCTCTGTTTGTTGCAGCGTTTTCCGTTCTGGGGATAGCGGGGATTGTCTATATTTACGGTTTTTACGAGCTGGCGGAGGAGGAGATTATGACGTTGCTTGGATGTGGCGCGCTGTTGGGGGTCTGCCTGCTTGCGGGTCTTGCAGGTATCCTGAAAGGCGGGACAAAGAGGGGACGGAAAGAAAGGGTCATGGAGGAGACGGAGAAAAAACGTCCGGAGGGAATGGGAGATCCGTATCTGCTGACACAGGAACCGTCTTCTTTGGAACGTGTGCGAAACAGTGAACCGGTTTCAATGGGGCATGTGCTGAGCAGAGTGCGGGAGACAGAACGGCCTGCGCCGGACAGAAAGAGAGGCGGCGCACAGGACGAGGAAGAAATCTGTGGCAACACGGTCTTTTTCGACAGCGCAAAAATGGCGGAACACAAATTGTATGCGCTTGATAAAAAGAATAAAAAACATATTGAACTGACAAAATTTCCGTTCACGGTAGGCACGATGGCGGGCTGCGTGGACTGTGTCCTTGCAGACGAGTCCGTCAGCAGGATGCACGCCAGATTCGAGATGGTGGGAGACACGATTCAACTGACCGATATGAATTCCACCAACGGGACTTACAGGAACGGCCTGCGTATGCAGCCGCAGGAGACAGTGGAGATCGAGCCGGGGGACGAGATCAGGTTTGGGAAGCTGAATTATTGTTATCGGTAAATAAGAGGATCATTTTACATATATTTTTGGGGAAAGGATATACGACATAAAACAAACAGGCAATGCAATAGGGCGGGTTATGTGGCGGAGCCGTACTGTTTGACATTCCCTGCCGAAAATGATACTCTTTTCTCATGGATAGGTTAACGTTGAATCGATTGGAAAATCTGTTCTTTGAGCAGGGTTATGGCAAGATACCGTCTAATCTGCCCGAGTTTAACTTTTACTGCCGCAGGGAGGTGCAGGGAATCACTGTGCTTCATGTGATCGATTACAGGCAGGGACTTTATATTTCAACGGATCAGTATGCGCATCTGAAAGAGCAGATAGAAGCTTTTTTCCGTGAAAGAGGCGAGCGGGAAGTTCATGTGATGACACTTGTCTTATGTGACGACACGGAGAAGGCGAGAAGTCTTTGCGGCGGGGATAGCTTTTGCTGGGTTATTGATTCCAGAGAGTACCGTCTGCTGATTCACGAAACGCAGGCAGCGGATTTTTACGGTTGGAAAGATATTCTGGAGGAGTTTTTGTTTTCGCTGGCACGGGAGGGCGCCAAGGAGACGGGAACGAACGCCGAGCCGAAAAAGAAGATAGACTGGCGGGCATTGTCGCGGGTTAATGTCGTTTTGGTGGCGGTGAATGTAATTATATTTCTCATATGTACATTTACGGGAGATTTGTTATATAATATGGGTGCGTTCAGTGTGAAGGCGCTTTGGCAGGGGGAATGGTATCGCCTGTTTACAAGTATGTTTTTACACTGGGATGTGGAACACCTTTTCAGCAATATGATCGTTCTGTATTATGTGGGAGCGATTGTGGAGCGCAGGCTGAGGCCTGTTCCTTATACAGCGTTATATGTGCTTTCCGGGCTTGCGGGAAACATATTTTCCGTGGGGTACGAGTTGTTTACGAACACCTATAGAAGTTCGGCGGGCGCAAGCGGCGCGGTCTTCGGCGTGGAAGGTGCGTTATTGTTTTTGGTTATGGCGCATCGAGGGAAACTGGAATCCATGACGGCAGGCCGGGTGGCTTTTGCGATTGCCTTTTCACTTTATAGCGGTTTTACAAGTGTGGGGGTAAATAACGCGGCACATGTAGGCGGTGTGCTGATGGGCTTTACGGCGGCGGCTGTCATCACGGCATGTGAGAAAATACGGGTGTTTTCCAACCATCGATGAGAAAGGAAAGGGTTATATGCAGATCAACATCTATTATGGCGGAAGGGGGCTTATGGATGACCCCACGCTGTTTGTGATAAAGAAGATGAAGGAGGTGCTGGAGGAGCTGCGCGTGACGGTGGAGGTTTTCTACCTTTACGAGCAGAAAAACAGTATTCCCACTCTTCCGCAGACGTTGAAAAATGCGGACGGTGTGATTCTCGCGACGACGCTGGAATGGTACGGAATTGGCGGCTATATGCAGCTATTTCTGGATGCCTGCTGGCTTTACGGCGATAAAGAAAAAATCAGCCGGATCTATATGTGCCCGATTGTCATGTCCACCACTTACGGGGAACAGGAAGCAAAGTTAAATCTTGCCACGGCGTGGGAGATTCTGGGCGGCCTTCCCTGCAGCGGCCTTTGCGGTTACATCGCGGATACGTCGCTTCTGGAGGAAAACGTGGATTATATCAGAATTATTGAGAAAAACGCGGAGAATCTCTACCGCACGATCAACCAGAAAATGCCTTGCCTGCCCGCAAGCAATCAGGCGGTGAAGCAGAAGGTGGCGATCACGAAAACAGTTAATTTTACACCGCAGGAGTCGGAACAGCTTTCCCAGTACGTGGCGGACGATACTTATGTACAACGGCAGAAAGCGGATATTCAGGAACTCGCAAGTCTGTTCCGCGATATGATGGGAAGCAGCGAGAAAGAGGATACCACGGAGTTTGTAGAGGAGATTCGCCGGCATTTTGTACCCCAGGCTGGATTTGCCGCAGGATTTAAAGTAGTGATTGAGGAGAAAAAGACGCCGCTTATGATCGGGATAGACGGAGCGAGTCTTGACTGTCACTATGGGGAGGGCGGCCGTGTAGATGTGGAGATACAGCTTGACCGCGCTTCTTTTTCGGATATCGTTTCGGGCAAGACAAGTTTTCAGACCGCCTTTATGGCAGGCGATATGAAGATGAAGGGCGATTTCAAAGTACTGCGCGCGCTTGATCAGGTATTGCGGTTCGGGGCTGGCTGAGTCGGGGGCGCTGCCTCATAAATGAAAAGTAAAAAAGCGATTTGATAAACGGAGGAACTGAAAAGTGGATAATTGTATTTTTTGCAAAATTGCAAATGGAGAAATTTCTGCGAAGACATTGTACGAGGACGAAAAATTCCGTGTCATTCTGGATCAGGGCCCTGCGACTAGAGGACATGCACTGATTTTGTCCAAAGACCACTATGCGGATCTTTTTGAACTGCCGGAGGAAAGAGCCGGTGAAGTGATGAAGCTGGCCAAAAGAATGATAATCAAAATGCGGGAAAAACTCGGATGCGAGGGTTTTAATCTGGTGCAGAACAACGGTGATCTGGCAGGGCAGACAGTGTTCCACTTCCACCTTCATCTGATACCGCGTTACAGCGCAGACGGACAGAAGATTGGCTGGGAACCGCAGGAGGTTTCACCCGACGATCTTGAGGAAGTCAGAGCGCAGATTGTCGAATGACCGTTCAACAGGAGAAAACCGGTGCAGTTTGATCAAAAAGAAAATCGGAGGAAATATGCGGACGATAGCGACGGAAGAAATTACCCGGAACATCAAAGAAATGTGTATAGAAGCGAATCATTTTCTCTCTGCGGATATGGAGCGGGCGATGAAATGTGCGGCGCAGGCGGAGGAGTCGCCGCTGGGGAAACAAATTCTGGGACAGTTACAGGATAATCTGGAGATTGCAGGGAAAGACTGTATTCCTATTTGTCAGGATACGGGTATGGCGGTAGTGTTTTTGGAAATAGGGCAGGATGTGCACTTGGAAGGAGAAAATCTGACGGATGCGATCAACGAGGGCGTGCGGCAGGGATACGTGAGCGGCTATTTGCGTAAATCGGTTGTGGGAGATCCTCTGATTCGTGAAAACACGAAGGACAATACGCCGGCCGTGATACACAGCGAGATTGTGCCGGGGAACCGGGTAAAGATTACGGTGGCGCCGAAAGGGTTTGGCAGCGAGAATATGAGCAGGGTGTTTATGCTGAAACCGGCTGACGGTGTGGAGGGAGTGAAGGATGCGATCCTCACCGCGGTGAGGGACGCTGGCCCCAATGCCTGTCCACCGATGGTGGTGGGCGTAGGAATAGGCGGTACTTTTGAAAAATGCGCGCTGATGGCGAAACACGCTTTGACAAGGTCTCTTGAAGAGAGGGCGGAGATTCCGTACGTAAGGGAATTGGAAGAGGAAATGCTTTCCCGGATTAACAAATCCGGAATCGGCCCGGGAGGGCTTGGCGGCACAACGACGGCGCTGGCAGTTAATATAGAAACCTATCCCACGCATATAGCGGGACTGCCCGTGGCGGTTAACATCTGCTGTCACGTGAACAGACATGTTGTGCGGGAACTGTAAAGCGGTACGATTTTTCCCTGTAGGACAGGGGCACGAAGGAGAGGCCAAAACATATGGAGCGACATGTAAAAGCGCCTATAGATAAAGAGACGGCGAAGGAATTGCGGGCGGGGGACTATGTGTACCTTACGGGTACGATTTATACCGCGCGTGACGCGGCGCATAAGAGAATGTATGAGGCGCTGGAAAAGGGTGAAGCATTGCCTTTGGAAATGAAGGACAATGTTATTTACTATATGGGACCGTCTCCGGCAAGGGAAGGCAGGCCGATTGGCTCTGCAGGGCCTACGACAGCCAGCCGCATGGACAAATATGCCCCGGCGCTTTTGGACTTGGGGCTGACAGGTATGATTGGGAAGGGGAAACGTTCGGAAACCGTGAAAGAGGCGATCGTCAGAAACGGTGCGGTGTATTTTGCGGCGGTAGGAGGCGCGGGTGCGCTTCTGGCCGGTTCTATCACGGCCTCGGAGGTGATTGCCTATGATGATTTGGGGACGGAGGCGATTCGTAAACTCGAAGTTGAAAACTTTCCGGTGATCGTAGTGACTGATTCTGTGGGACAGGATTTATATGAAACAGCGATCGGGGAATATTGCAAATTATAATGGGAAATATAATTTTGTAGAAGGATTTGTAAAGGAATCCGCGAAAAGGCATTGACAAACAAAAATACCTTATGTATAATTACTTTGCGTTGTGGAGACGTGGAACTATATATTTGGTAGAGGAATAGTTCAGACTGTGGAGAAATACTCAAGAGGCTGAAGAGG
>CARUOB010000038.1 GCA_949076555.1 uncultured Lachnospiraceae bacterium
GCGTTGATCCGACGAAGAAAAGAAGGCGGCTCGCCTATCAGATCGGCACGGTGTTCGGGCAGAAGGAGCAGCTCTGGACGCACCTGACGCCTCATGATAATTTCCGCTTCTTCGGGGCGATCTATGACCTGACGGAGCGGGAGACAGAGGTACGAATCGGCGAACTTTCGGAGCGGTTTGCTTTGCGGGATTTTATTGACACACCTGTCAGAAATCTGTCGCTGGGGCAGCGCATCCGCTGTGAGATGGTTGCGGCGCTTATCCATAAGCCGAAGGTGCTGTTTCTGGATGAGCCGACGATCGGCTTAGACCCGGTGGTGAAGGAAAATGTGCGGGAGCTGGTGAAACAGATGAACAGAGAAGAGCACACCACGATTTTCCTGACCAGTCACGATGTGGGAGATATCGAGAAGCTGTGCAGGCGCATTATCATTGTGAACGACGGGAGGATTGTCATGGACGATTCGGTGGAGCATTTGAAAAGCCATTATCCGCATAAACAGGCTGCGGACATTGTGGAGCAGAACCGCGGGAACGAGGCAGCAGAGAGCGGGGATATTTCGGACGTGTCGCTGGAAGATATCATCGTAGAGATATACAAGTCGCAGGGGGAGGAATGACGTATGTATGGATGGGGAAAGAGGAATGCCGTAGGTGCGCTGTCATTGGCGCGCGGACGGGGCGGGCGTGTAAAGGGTATGCCGTTTCGCAAATATGCGGTCATATACCGGCTTGTCCTTATGGAGAATTTGCAGTATGCGGCAAATATCGTTATGGGTTTTTTCAGTTATGCGATTTTTATCTATATATTTATCATGCTCTGGGAATATATGTACCAGTCACCGGGGGAGCTGATTGCGGGTTACACGAAGGAGCAGATGATCTGGTATGTGATGATGACGGAAATGATCTGGTTTGGATCGGGCGCGGATTCTGTGGCGAGGGAAGTGTCAACGGACATCCGGGGCGGCAATATCGCTTATCTGATGAACAAGCCTTATCATTACACACTGTATGTTTTGGCGAAAAATACGGGGGAGTGGAGTGTCAGACTGCCGATGTATGCAATGCTGGCTGTGGTGATCGGGATGCTGATGGTTGGGCCTCTGCCCGGGTTTTCGGCTGCAGCGGTTCCGGGGATGGCGGTCTGTGTGGTTTTGGGACTCACCATCAATGCGGTGTTTAAGATGTGCATCAGTCTGTTTTCTTTCTGGATCGAGGATGCGACGCCTTTCCAGTGGTTGTATAACAAGCTGCTTTTGATCGTCGGAACGATGTTTCCGGTTGAGATATTTCCGGAAGCATTACAACCGTTATTTAAACTGACGCCGATCTATACCGTGTTTTACGGTCCGGCTAAGCTGATCGTGGATTTCAGCCCGGAGAAATGTGTGGAAATTCTGGCGGCGCAGGCCGTATATCTGGCTGCGGGCTGTGGGCTGATGTTTCTGATTTACGGGAAAGGGGTGAAGAAACTGTATGTTAACGGCGGTTAAAAATCAAATGAGGGTATGTCTTCTTTCCATTAAATACAATGTGATGCGGGAGATGGTGAACAAGGTGACTTTTCTCACCAACGTGGGATTCATGGTGTTAAACAATGCCACCTTTCTGGTGCAGTGGATGATTCTGTTTCGGCTGCGGGGGGACGTGGGCGGATATACGTTTCGTGAGATCATGCTTTTGTGGGGGCTGGTTGCGGCCTCCTTCGGACTTTCGCATATATTGTTTGCGAGGGTGTTTTCCCTGCCGGATCTGATCATCAACGGAAAACTGGATGCCTATCTGGTACAGCCGAAAAATGTGCTGGTCAGCGTGATTACTTCAGCCACCGATGTGTCGGCGATCGGAGATTTCCTGTATGGGATTGCGGTTGCTCTGCTCTGCGATCTGGGTGTGGGCGGCTTTTTCCTCTTTCTGCTGTTTACGGTGACGGGAGCGGTCGTTTTTACAGCGTTCGCCCTGCTTCTGGGGAGCCTGTCTTTCTGGTTTGTGCGGATGGATATGCTGCAAAACCAAATGGTTATGGGGATCGTAAGTTTTGGTACGTATCCTGACGGCATTTTTAAGGGCATATCCCGGTTTCTGCTGTATTTTATGATTCCGGTGGGGATGGCTGTCTGGTACCCGGTACACGTGATAATCCGCTTTGACGCAGGGATGTTTTTCACCGTGACAGGGTATGCCGCCTTGCTTTCGGTGACGTCTGTGGGGGTGTTTTACAGGGGGCTTAGACGGTATGCTTCGGGGAATCTGATGGCGGCGAGGCAGTGAAGCCGAAGGCTGAACTGTTACAATTTTTCTTCTGTTTCGCGGTAAAATATCTTTGCAAATCGGCATGTTTGTGGTACTTTTATATAGGTATCTGTCTGACGTTCTAAAGCGTCAGAGCAACGCGAAACGGGAGAAGAAGGAGAATTGGTTATGAGACAAATGAAAAAGAGGTGGAGCATGCTTGTGCCGACGGCGCTTCTGCTGGCGATGGCATTCTCCACGACGGTGTTTGCGGCGGAGGAGGAAACCTTGTATGTGCCTGATCTGCACGCTACGTTCTGGGCGCTGGTTCCGGCCATTGTGGCCATCGGGCTTGCGCTGATCACGAAGGAGGTTTACAGTTCCCTGTTTGTGGGGATTCTGATGGGCGCGCTTCTGTACTCGGGATTTCAGTTTGAGCTGACGATTACCCATATTTTTTCGGACGGGATCATCGGCGTGCTGTCGGACAGTTACAATGTAGGTATCCTTGTATTCCTGGTGATTCTGGGGGCGATGGTCAGTCTGATGAACAAGGCGGGCGGCTCGGCGGCTTTCGGCCAGTTTGCGGCAAGCAAGATCAAAAACCGGGTTGGTGCGCAGCTCGCTACCGTTTTTTTGGGTGTGCTTATCTTTATCGACGATTATTTCAACTGTCTGACAGTGGGAAGCGTTATGCGCCCTGTGACGGACAAGTTTAAGGTGTCAAGATCGAAACTGGCGTACCTGATTGACGCGACCGCTGCGCCGGTGTGTATCATCGCGCCGATCTCTTCTTGGGCGGCGGCGGTGACGGGTTTCGTGGAGGGAGAAGACGGTTTTTCCATCTTTATCCGTGCGATTCCCTATAATTTCTACGCGATTTTGACGATCATTATGATGGTCGGCATGGTGTTGATGAAAACGGAGTTCGGCAAAATGAAGGAACACGAAAAGAACGCGGCAAGAAGGGGCGATCTTTTCACCACCTCGGGACGGCCTTACGAAAACGCGAAGGAAGAAAAGGTAAATGCGAAGGGCGGCGTTGTAGATCTGCTGATTCCCATCGCTGCGCTGATCGTCTGCTGTGTAATCGGTATGATTTATACGGGCGGTTTCTTTGAGGGAGCAGGTTTTGTGGAGGCATTTTCGAACTCTGACGCGTCTCTTGGCCTGACGCTTGGCAGCTTTTTCGGTCTGGTTATCACGATTCTTCTCTACCAGATTCGCCGGGTGCTTTCCTTTAAGGCGTGTATGGACTGTATTCCGGAAGGGTTCCGGGCAATGGTGCCTGCGATTCTGATTCTGACTTTTGCATGGACGCTCAAGGCAATGACGGACAGTCTGGGCGCGGATGTGTATGTGGCAGGGCTGGTTGCGTCCAGCGCGGGCGCGTTTATGAACTTCCTGCCTGCGATTATCTTTGTGGTAGGGTGCTTTCTTGCCTTTGCAACAGGTACTTCCTGGGGAACCTTCGGCATTTTGATTCCCATTGTGGTGGCAGTATTCCAGAACGGCGATCCGCAAATGATGATTATGTCCATCTCCGCATGTATGGCGGGTGCGGTCTGCGGCGATCACTGTTCTCCTATCTCCGATACGACCATCATGGCCTCCGCGGGCGCGCAGTGTGAGCACGTGAACCATGTGACGACCCAGCTCCCCTATGCGGTGGTGGCGGCGGTGGTTTCCTTTATCACCTATATCGTGGCAGGGTTTGTGAAGAGCGCGTGGATCGCGCTTCCCGTAGGAATTTTGCTGATGGTTTTGGTGCTGTTTGCGCTTCGCGGGATAAACGGTGTGGTGGAAGATTAGTGTACTGCTTTTACATTCTCTACGCCGTCTTTCGTGATATCGAATTGCCAGACGGCGTGGCCGGGAATGCGGTGTTCTGTTAAATAATAGCTGTTATCTATTTGGGTTATGTAGTAGGGCGTGCCGCCGCCGATGAAATTTTCGTAGATATCTTCATACTTTCCGCGGGCAAGGTCTTTTAGATTCTTTGCGCGGATGATGGTGGCAAAGTCCTGACTGCCCGTGATATCGGTGGAAACGGTGATGTAGCAGTTTTTTTCGGCAAAGGTAATTTGTATCATGCCGGCCAGCTCGTCGGGCACCGGATAGGTTTTTTGTACGGCAAAGGTGGACAGATCCGCCTGTAGGACGGCGGGTGCGCCGGGGATTCCGGAGACGAAGTAAATGTCGTCCCCGTCTATGGTGAAGGAACGCACATAGGTATCTCTCAGGGCGTCCACGGTACGGACTTGTGTGAGATACATCCGCGGGCTGCCGGGATCGTGGCGGCAAAGGTACATTTCACCGTTCATGGAGCTCCACACGTAGAAGGTGTCCGTGGGGGCGTCATAGATAATATAGTGAGGGCGGTTTCCGACTCCATCCAACGTCTGGGTGTGGTAGAAAACGCCCTCCTTTTTTTCAAACACAAGGATGCGGTTTCCCTCCGTGTCGTCCACCAGATATACCAGCCCGTCGCTGGCGATGGTGTGGCCTTTGTCGATTTCGTCCGTCAAAACGTGCCAGTCCGTCAGAGGATCTGCGAGGTTGTCATGGTAGATCACCTGATCGTGATAACAGTCTACGATAAAGTAAGTGTCCTCCACTTTGGTGATATAGGTGGGGACGCTCAAATCCGCAAAGGCATTGCGGGGAATATCCGGCCCGGCGGCAGGGGTGAAATTTTCGTCCGCGAGATCCCGCACTGTAGTAAAGGCGCGCAGATGCGCTTCACTGGGCAGCAGGGCGCCGCTTTCTTTTATGTCGGCGCGGGAAGGGGATTCGCCGGGGGCTGCGCCCGGACTGCAGGCTGTGAGGAGTCCTGCCAAAAGCAGCGGAAAAAGGAGGCATCGTATGTTTAAGAGCGGGTGTTTTGGTTTCTGTCGTGTTTTTTTCATAGCTTTGTCCGTTTCGTTGTCAGATTATTTTCAGTGACGTATATGCCTATTTTAGAGGGCCGCGCATTATTTTACAATATCTTTTGTGGATATTCAAATAGGGGCGTGATACAATAGCATAATAGAACAGGAGGTGATACCGCATGCCGGAGCGTTTGGAATATAATGTTACATTCGGCATTCTCTCTGCCCTGTCCATTATCATGATCGTGGCTGGCCATTCGGGCTATGACATATTAACGGTGGGCGGCCTATTCCCCTATTATTCTTTTCATGTGCCGCTCTTTATGTTTATATCCGGCTATTTTTATCGGGAAGAGGAGGAGAGCCGTCCTCTTGCATATCTGAAAAAGAAGGCCAAACGTCTTCTCCTGCCCTATTTTATCTGGAATGTGTTCTACGGAATCCTTGCGCAGACGCTCAGGACGTTTGGCGGCTTTTCTCTGGGCGAGGCGGTGTCTTTAAAGACGCTTTTTGTATCCCCTTTCTTAAACGGATATCAGTTTATCTACAATTTTGCGGCGTGGTTTGTGCCCGTTCTGTTTGTCGTAGAGGCGATGAACGTGTGTATGCGGCTTTTGCTCAAACGGCTGCATGGGAACAGCGAATGGCTGATTCTCATGGGATCTCTTGCGGTAGGGATGGCGGTGGTGTACTTTGCCGTGCAGGGGCGCGTGTGGGGATTATACAAGACGCCGGGACGGATTCTTTTTCTCTATCCCTGTTTTCAGATGGGGCAGTTTTATAAGAAGAAGTTAGAAAGGCGGGACACCCTTGGAAATCTGCCGTATTTTGCCATTGTGATTGGGGTACAGGTGCTCTTGCATCTATGCTGTAACGGGCTTGCCTACAGCAGTGTGTGGTGCACGGGTTTTGCCAACGGTCCGTTGATTCCATATGTGACGGTAGTGTCAGGTGTGGCGTTCTGGCTGCGTGTTTCGAAAATTCTGGCTCCGCTGTGCGGGGCAAAGGGAAGCTGTGCGGCGGCGCAATCCGGGCGGGAAAACCAGGGCGCTTTGTCAGCGGCGGGAAAATCCGCGGACGGATTTCTCCTGTATCTGGGCCGCAATACCTATGCGGTGATGATGCACCACATCATGGCTTTTATGCTGGTAAAGGCGGTTCTTTCAGGGATTGCCGCGCATACGGGATATTTGGCGGACTTTGACTTTGCGTCTTTTTATGGGAATATCGACTATTACTATTTGGTAAAAGGGTCGGAGGCGTTTCAGATAGTGTATCTGGCCGCGGGCGTGGGTCTGCCTTTGCTGTTGCAGAGGGGGTTGGATATTTTGCTTCCGGCGGTCGGGCGTCGCCTTCCCGTTCTGAGGCGAACGGACTAACCATGCGGAAATGTATCTTGTGTGGGTTTGAATTGCAAACGGCGGGGGAGTGTGTTACTCTATCTAAAGAATGTGTGGAGAGATGTGCCGGAACGGAGGCACAATGAGAGATAAGGTAAAGATTTACAACTGGGATGGCAGAAAGTATCGTCTGCTCGGCAGAGTGAGGCTGCGCAGGGTAAGTGACACGTATGTCATAAATTTGCCGGAGCGGTTCGGAGACAGGTCCTATACGACAAGATACCAGCTTGATACGCCGGAGCGGTTTGTAAAGAAGCACCGCTATGAGAATCTGCTGTTTCGCGCGGGAAGGAGCGAAACGTGGCTGCCTGTGGAGGAGAGAATGCAGGCGGAAGCGCTGTTTTCCTACCGGTGATGCGTTAGGTCAAATGCCGGAGAAGGAGCCGGTCTGTCGGCGGACGATGAGGAGCGCCGCGCAGAATGCCGGGAGGGAAAGGAAGGATATCCATGGTCACAATCAGCCTGTGCATGATCGTGAAAAATGAAGAGCGGATATTGGCAAGGTGTCTGGACAGTCTGAGAGGGCTTGTGGATGAGATGATCATCGTGGACACGGGTTCTACGGATGGGACGAAGCAGATCGCGGCAGCGTATACGGACCGGATCTATGATTTTGCATGGACGGGGGATTTTTCCGAGGCAAGGAACTTCGCTTTTTCCAAGGCGGAGATGGAGTATATCTACTCGGCGGATGCGGACGAGGCGCTTGACGAGGAAAACAGAGCCGCGTTCCTGCGGATGAAGGAGGTTCTGCTTCCGGAGATCGAGATTGTACAGATGTATTATGTAAACCAGCTTGCGAACGGGACAATCTATAATTTCGACAAGGAGCTGCGTCCTAAACTTTTCAGAAGAAACCGAACCTTCCGCTGGCAGGGAGCCATCCATGAGCAGGTTGGCATTACGCCTGTTATTTATGATAGCGACATCTGTATTCAGCATTTGCCGGAGGAGAACCACAAAGACCGTGATCTGGCGGCTTTCGCACGGCTTGTGGAGGCGGGGGAATTTCTGGATAAAAGGCTGCACAGTATCTATGCGAAGGAGCTTTTTATTTCCGGCGAGGTGAAGGATTTTCTGGCGGCCCGGACATTTTTCCGGGATTCCTGCAAGGATGAGAGGCGGGGAGAAGAGGAGCTGATGGAGGCCGCGTGTGTGGCGGCGAGAGCGGCGAGGCTTGCCGGGGACGTGGCGGATTTCTTTAAATACGCGATGAAAGCGGTGGCGTCAGAAGGCTGCGCGGAAATCTGCTGCGAACTGGGCGCTTATTATATGGAGCGGAAAGATTATGAGGAGGCCGTTGTGTGGCTGTACAATGCGGCATATGAGACGGAGAGCATTTTGGATATCCACAGCAGCGGCGACCTTCCCCTGCGGGGGCTTGCCAAGTGCTATCAGGAGCTTGGCAATGACAAACAGGCGGCGGAATATAGCAGACTCGCGGCTGTCTGGTCATAGTGTGAGAAGTACTTCTAATCACTCGCAGCAGAGGCTGCTTCGCGAAGAAGTACTAAGTCTCACACCAGAGAATGCCCAAAATACGGGCATTCTCCGCACGGATTTGTGTCGCTGTGAAGCAGCGACATGGCGGTTAGCATGAGAAGAAGGAGATAAACCGCATGAAATGGGAAGAAAATGTGTGCAGGGTGGTGCCCTATACGCCCGGCGAACAGCCGCAAAAAGCGGGTGTTATTAAGTTGAATACCAATGAAAACCCTTATGCGCCCGCGCCGGGAGTGGAAAAAGCCGCGGCAGCGCTTAATGTGGAGAAACTGCGGCTGTATCCCGCTTTTCCGGAGAAGACGGAGCTGGCGGCGGAACTGGCGGCGCATTATCAGATCGGGACGGACCAGATTTTTATTGGCGTCGGTTCGGACGATGTGCTTTCCATGGCTTTTATGACTTTCTTTCAGTCGGGCAGACCTATTTTTTTCCCGGACATCACCTATTCTTTTTATGATGTGTGGGCGAATGTATACAAAATCCCATATGAGACGAAAGCGCTGGACGCGGATTTTCAGATTTGCCCGACGGATTACTGCAAGCCCAACGGCGGCGTGATTTTTCCGAATCCCAACGCCCCTACCGGGGTGCTGATGCCACTTGAAAAGGTGGAGGAAATTGTGGCGGCGAACCGGGATGTGGTTGTGATCGTGGATGAAGCGTACATTGATTTTGGCGGTACGAGCGCACTGCCGCTTATTGACAAATACGACAATTTGCTGGTGGTACAGACCTTTTCCAAGTCCAGATCCATGGCAGGTATGCGGGTCGGTTTTTGCATGGGACAGCCTGCGCTGATCCGGTATCTGAATGATGTGAAATATTCGGTCAATTCCTACACCATGAATACGGCGGCTCTGGAGCTTGGCGCAGCGGCGGTGCGGGACGAGGCGTACTTTAGGGAGTGCTGTCAGAAGATCATACAGACCAGAGAAAAGGCCGAAGAGGAGCTGACAAAGCGGGGATTTACTTTTCCGAAGTCCTATGCCAATTTTATCTTCGCCTCTCACAAGACGATGCCTGCCCGCGAGATATTTGAGCGGTTGAAAGAAAACGACATATATGTCAGATGGTGGGATAAAACAAGAATTAACAATTATCTGCGTATCACCATCGGTACGGACGAGCAGATGGAGGCGCTGTACCGGGCGCTTGACGGGATATGCGGATAAAAATCCGGCAGACGGCTGTTATTTGAGGGCATTTATCAGAATAAGGTGTTTTTCATGCGTCTATGCTACATATACATATAACAATAGAAGCCAAATGAGGCGAAAACCGTTAGGAAATGCGGCGTTTCGAATTTGTTAAATTTAAATTTAACCACAAAAAACGGAGGATTGAGAGAAAATGGAAAGTTTAGCGGTGGCATTTGCCAATACACTGGGAAGATATGTGAGTAAGGAGATCGTGGTTTTTATCATATCCATGATACCGATTTTGGAGCTGCGCGGTGGTCTGATTGTCTCTAAGCTTTTGCAGGTGCCGATCACCACGGCGATTCCCTTCTGTATTGTCGGAAATATCATTCCGATTCCTTTTATTCTGCTGTTTATCAAACAGATTTTTAAACTGCTGAAAAAAGTGAAGTTCTTTCGGGTGATCATTGAGAGACTGGAAAACCGGGCTATGAGCAAGAGTGACAATATCAAGCGTTATGAATTTTGGGGCCTGGTGCTCTTTGTGGGGATTCCCCTTCCGGGCACAGGGGCTTGGACGGGATCGCTCATTGCCGCGCTCTTGGATGTGGACTTTAAGAAGGCTATTCTTGCGGAGCTTTTAGGCATCGCCATTGCTACGGTGATTATGTCTTTCCTCTCTTACGGGCTGCTGGGCGCGCTTGTGGGGTAAGATCATAAATGAAGATAAAAAAGGACAGGAAAAAATATATGCTGGCCGGTGCGGCACTGGCGGTGGTTTTAGCGGCGGCGGGGCTGATTGCGGCTTTGCTGCGGGGGCAGGTTTTCGGGGAAGAAAATCCCAATCTTGCCCTGAAAAAGGGTGTGAAAGCCACTTGCGACAGCGTGGAACAGGAGGCGCTGTCTGCGGCCATGGCCATTGACGGGAATGACGCTGACCGCACATCCCGCTGGTCCAGCGAAAATAATAGGGAGGACGCCTCCCACTATATCAGGCTGGAATTTCCCGAAGAAATTTCAGTTTCTTTTGTTGTGCTGAAATGGGAGAGAGCCAATGTGATTTCCTATGCGTTAGAGAGCTCATTGGATGGCACCACATACGAGACGGTTGCCGCTTTTGAGAGCGCGCCGGAGACGCTCAGACAGGAGATTGTTCTGGCTGAGCCTGTCAACGTGCGCTTCCTGCGCCTTTCCACTTATGCGGTATCGAAGGAATCTGCGGATTTCTCTGACCTGTATCAGAATGTATCGCTCTACGAGTTTGAGGTATATGAGGACAAGCCTACGGCTTACAAATTAAAAACACCTGTTATCGAAAGAGATGCAGAGGGGACAAGAAGGCTGGCTGTGCCGGAGGCGCCGGAGGAATTTCTTGTGACCATGATTGGCGCGGATTTAGAGCAGGTGATCGGTGCGGACGGCAGAGTATACGACACGATTCAGGGTAAGGATGTGACCGTGGGGTATCGTGTGGAAGATACGAGGGGCCGGGAGGAGACGAGGGAGGTCTCCTTTGTGGTGCATGTGCCTGCCGCGAATGATGAGCCGGAGGAAGGACCGGGAACGGTAAATGCCTGTCCCGGCGGGGTGATTCCCTCGATTGCGGAGTGGAGAGGAGGCCGTGGCAGCTTTTATCTGGAAGAAAGCGCGCGGATTATTGTGGACATGGACAGCCGTCCGTCCGGAAAGGGACAGAAGACGGGCCAGTCCGTAGGACAGGACGCGAAAACGGGTGAGAGTGCAGCGGATCAGAGCACAGCGGGCGAGATTTCAGCGGATGAGGCGGATGCGCAGGCACTTTGGGATGTGGCGGAACTTTTGAGTGAGCGCTGCGGTAAGGACAGGGATTTCCAGAAGCGTCTGCCTGTTATCAAGGGGACGGAGGAGGACGTCGGGCCGGGGGATATTTATCTTGGCTATGCGCAGGAGGAGAACGGGCTTGGCAGAGAGGGGTATACTTGCGATATAACTGACAAGTGTGTCATAAAGGCGGAGGCAGCGACAGGAATCCGCTGGGGTACGGTCACCTTGATGCAGATGCTTTTTACCGACAGGAATGAAGGGGAAACTGCCCCACAGGGGTATATCCGTGACTATCCGCTCTACGAGGTGCGGGGCTTTGGGATCGACGTGGCCAGAAAGGCCGTTTCGCTTGACATGCTTTATACAATGATGGAGACGATGTCATGGTATAAGATGAACGATCTGGCAATCCACTTAAACGATAATGAGATTCTTGCCACCAGCGGACTCACCGGCTCGGCTAAGCAGGCCATGACGGCGGAAAGCGCGTTCCGGCTGGAATCCGGCGTTCTGGGAGTGCAGGCCGAAGGAAATTACCCGACGCCGCAGGAGTACGCCTACACGAAAGAGGAGCTTGCGCAGTTCATTGCCACGGCGAAAATATACGGTGTGACGGTGGTGCCGGAGATCGATACCCCGGCCCACTCACTTTCCATTACGAAGCGGTACCCGGAATATGCCTTGCAAACGGGAAGTGAATCAGTGGATCAGATCGATCTTGGGAACGGGAAAGCAGTGGCTTTGATGGAGGAGATTTGGCGGGAGGCGCTGGATGAGGAAAACGGCGCGTTTCGGGAAGCTAAGATCGTCAATATCGGCATGGACGAGTATTACGGAGACGGGGAGCAGTACAGACAGTATTTGACACGGATTAACGAGCAGGCGCAGGAAGCGGGAAAGACGGTGCGCCTCTGGGGAAGCCTTAGCAATATGGGCGGCACGACGGTGCCTTCCCCTGAAAACCTGCAGATGAATATTTGGAGTACGGATTGGGCTGACCCGATGGAAATGTATGAGGCGGGCTATTCTCTGATCAACATGCAGAACAACCATCTTTATATCATACCGGGCGGCGGCTACGATTATCTGGATTGCAGGGAGCTGTATGAGAATTGGGCGCCCAATCGGTTTTATGATTACAACAGGAAGGAGACCATCCCCGTCTATTCGCCGCAGATGCTAGGGGCGGCCTACATGATCTGGAATGATATGTGTGGCGGTTTGGATATTGGCATCAGCGAGTATGATCTGTATGTGCGGTTTTTGGAGCCTCTGGGTGTGCTGTCTGTCAAACTGTGGGGGGCGGATCGGATCGCGTCCGATTTGGAGTGGCAGGCCGAGGGACTGGAACAGTTGGGAGTTGAAGCGCCGGCAGCAGAGCCGCGTTACACGGTTGAGATGAAGGTGCGGCTGGAGGAGAATCCGGCGCAGAACAATCAGCCCCAGATCATAGCGGAGGGCGACTGCGCTTACGGCAAGTGGGCTTTCTATGCGGTGGAGCCGGAGACAGGAAAGGTGGGATTTACCAGAGAGGGCAGGACTTACACCTTTGACTATATGCTGCCAAAGAGCGAGTGGGTGAATCTGAAAGTAGAAGGCGAATCTGGGGTGACGAAGCTCTATGCGGGCGGCGAATCGTTTGCCTATGGCGAGGAGAAAGAAGTGGACAGTCTGGGAAGCGGCGAGCCCTTTGAGGAACACGCCACCTTTGTGTTTCCCTTGCAGAGAGTGGGGGAACAGACGGGGAGTTTTGACGGAGAGCTGGAGCTGTATGTGGGAGAAAACGAGGCGCTGCACGCTGATCCCTTGCCGTGAACAGGTGGGGAGAAAACGGGGCAGACTCGAACAAAAAGCGGGATGGAACTTGTCAAGGCGTTTGCATTGTTATACAGTAGAGAAAAGCGGTTTTAATGGTATGCACAGAAGGGAGTATTCCGACAGATGGGGAAAATGACTGTCTATCATGGAAGTTATACCACAATTGAGCATCCGGATATTGTAAAAGGGCGGAATACGAAAGATTTTGGCCCGGGTTTTTATTGTACCGTGATCCGTGAGCAGGCACAACGATGGGCGAAACGGTATAGTACGCCTGTGGTGAACGTCTATACGGTGCGAATGGACACCTCTGTGAAAATATTGGAATACAGGGAAATGACAGAAGAATGGCTGGACTTTATCATCGCCTGCCGTCATGGAGAAATTCATAATTATGATATTGTGATTGGTGCGATGGCGAATGACCAGATCTATAACTATATTGCTGATTATATGGAAGGGATTCTGACGAGGGAGCAGTTTTGGATGATGGCAAAATTCAAGTATCCGACGCATCAAATCAATTTTTGCACCCAGTCAGCACTAAAGTGTCTGGAATTTGTATCAAGTGAGACCATATAGTTTGAAAAAGTCAAAACATGCAGCGGGGAGAGGAGCCAGATGGATCATAAAATGACCGGACGGGAAGATTCCAAGGCAAACGATTTATTTTATACATGCAGTCTGATCGACTATATAGCGAGGAAAACGAGAAATAGAAGAGTTGATGTTGTAGATGCGCTGGGAAGGGATAGGATCGGGAAAATATATGAGCTGGCGGATGTCTATCACAGCGATAATATAGATACGGTCAGCGGAGATTTTATAGAAGACGCGCAGATTGCGACAGGGGATTTTGACAATGTGGCAGCGGCTAAATATGCGGTTCCCAGCCATTGGGACATTGGCAAGGTGTACAAGCGCCTGATCCTTGGCATCGCCAGAGAGAAGGAGATCGACGTTGTCGATGCGCTGCTTGAGGCGTACCGCTCTTTTGTCAGCGAAAAAATTGACGATTACAACAGCAGTTTTTACTACGATGCGCCGCAGAATATTTTAAACGCGTTTATGGATGGCAGGATAGAGTAAAAAGAAGCTGCCAATCCGGACAGTGACATGAGGGGATTGGAGAAGAGATAGCAAGGACGGATTTGAACATGGAAGCATATTCTGATTTTGCGGAAGTTTATGACGAATTGATGGACGACACGCCCTATGAGGCGTGGGGTGAATTTTTGATGGAAATTTTTCGTCGGTACGGTGTGGACGATGTGTCGAAAGCGGCGGATCGGGCCGCAAGTGACAAGAGTGTCAGAAATGACGGGCCAGAAAACAACCGGAAGGCGGACGAGGTGACAGAGAGGGCGGCGGACAGCGGGGAGACGGCGTCAGAGCCGATGGACCAAAACCTCCGGCAGGAGCGCAACACCGTCCTTGATCTTGGCTGTGGGACAGGCGTGCTGACGGAAATTCTGGCGCGCAGAGGTTATGATATGATCGGTGTGGACAACGCGCCGGAGATGCTGCGCATCGCCATGGAGAAGCGGGAGCGGTCGGGACTTGACATTCTGTATCTCTTGCAGGATATGCGGGAGCTGGAGCTTTACGGCACAGTGGGGGCGGTTGTCAGCGTGTGCGACAGCGTCAATTATCTGCTCACGGAGGAGGATATCGTGCAGACCTTTGCGCGGGTCAACAATTATCTGTATCCGCATGGGCTTTTTATCTTTGATTTTAATACCGTCTATAAATACGCCGTCGTGATCGGGGACGCGACCATCGCGGAAAACCGGGAAGACTGCAGCTTTATCTGGGAAAACTATTATCACGAGGAGGAGGAGATCAACGAGTATGATCTGACTGTCTTTGTGGCGGAGGAGAGAAACGGGTCCGTGGCAGGGGGAAGCCCGGCGGAGCAGACAGCATGTGGGGAGAGGATGCAGGGAGAAACGGGGCAGGCTTTTTGTCAGGCGCGGTTATGTGAGAATGTGCAGACACAGCGGTTTCGGCGTTTTCAGGAGGTGCACTACCAGCGCGGCTATCGACTGGAGCAGATGAAAGCCCTTCTTTTGCAGGCGGGACTGGAATTTCTGGAAGCGGTGGACGGAGACACCCATGGAGAAGTGACGCAGGAGAGTGAGCGGATCTATGTGGTGGCGAGAAAAGGTGCGGGAACGATGGCGAATCAGGCAGTTGTTTCGGATAAACAAATATAAAAACATGTGTTATAGAAAATGACAGATAACAAGAGGATTGACAGACTATGAAAAATACAATAGAGAGAAAATATTGGATTCCGGGTGTTTTGCTTTTGCTTTGGATGGGTGTATTTGCCTTTGCAAACGGGAGCTGCCAGTCTTTCTGGGCGGACGAAATGGCGTCCATCGGATTTATCAAGGACGGGTTAAGTATACCGCAGGTATTAAATACGTATCTGTATCGGGAAAATAATTTGCCGCTATATCCGCTGCTTTTGTATATGACTTATCGGATTATGCCGTACGGTGAGAAATATCTGCTGATTCCCTCTATTTTGTTTTGTCTGGCGGGAATTGTATTTTTGGCCTTGGCTGCGGGCAGGCTGAAAGGAAAACGGGCAGGATTTATCGCCCTGTGTCTGGGGGCTTCGTCAAACGTTCTGCTCTGGCAGGCGGCGTGGGAGATCAGATGTTATGCCATGGCATTCTTCCTGTCTTCGCTGGTGCTTTATGCTTTTATCGGCAAGATGCAGAAGCCGGATGGGAAGCGCATGGTTTTATACGGTGTGGCTGTGGCGCTTTGCTTCTGGACGCACTGGTTTGCCTGCATCCTGCTTTTCTTCTACGGGGTGATTGATCTGGCGCTTGTGATGCTGCGAAAGGTATCGTGGAAACATCTTTTATGCTATGTTCCGGGCTGTCTCATCTATTTCCCGTGGCTTTTTGCGTCGTTCTATTATAAAAGCTGGGGGTTGGATAACTACTGGAGTGAGGCGCCGAAATGGAAGGATATGTTCTGGACGGTTCTATTTTACCTGAGCGGCAACCGGATTCTCTGGTATATATGTCTGCTCACCGGAGCGTTTCTTGTCGGCAGAGCGTTGTATGTGATGCGAAAATCGTACGCAGGGGAAAAGACAGAGGCGCTGCTTTCGGTATTTTGCGTGGCGGTTACGGGCTGGATGATCGGATTTGTCTTCGTGTTCAGCAAGTATATTTATCCGGAGGGCGGTCTGTTTGTGGAACGCTATTTCACGGTCGTGCAGCCCCATATTCTGCTGATCACGGCATTGGGAATCGACGGTATGCTCGAGCTGGCAGAGAAGCGGCTACAAAAGCCTGTCGTGTGGACGGTGCGGACTGCTGTCGTTTTGCTGCTGCTTGTGTCTTTTGCTGTCAGTTACCGTGATGCGTACAGATCCATAAGAAAACCCATGGAACCTTACCGTGAGGCGGCGGACTATCTGGCCGCAGAGGGGAGTATATGGGAGGAAAACACGTTGTTTGTGGGATCTAACGAGTTCTGCGCGCTGGACGGATTTATCGAGTATTATTTTGAAAAAAGAGGGTACGACGCGCCGTCGCATATTGTGGACAGTATGGTTCACAGTGAGCAGGAGTCAAGGTTCTATCCGAACTACACGCAGATCCCCGAGGAAGAACTGCTCTCCTATGACAAAATTTACTGTATGCGGATTCACATGGGCATGGACGAGGCATTGGAGCATCTGCTTGAGGAGAATTATGTGTTAGTACAGACGAAGGACGAAACGGGTGTAGAAATCTGGGAGAAGAAAACGACAGGGAAATAGTCGGGGACATCCAGAAGCGGTCTTGTCAGGGATAGGGTAAGACGAGGAAGCAGATTGGAATAGAGCCGATGATAGAACAATGATTGGAAAGGTGCGGACAATATGGGAGATTATATGGTACGGGCAACGGCGTCAGACGCGCAGATACGCGCTTTTGCCGTGACGTCAAGGGAGTTGTTGGAAGAGGCGCGGGCGGCTCACAACACAAGCCCCGTGGTGACGGCGGCGCTGGGGCGGCTGATGACGGGCGCACTCATGATGGGCGGTATGCTCAAAGGGGAAAAAGACATACTCACGCTGCAGATACGCGGCGCAGGCCCGGTGCACGGCATTACGGTGACCGCGGATTCGGCAGGCCATGTGAAGGGTTTCGCGGACAACCCGCAGGCGATGATGCCGCCGAACAGCGCGGGAAAGCTGGACGTGGGCGGCGTGATCGGCGCGGGCGTTCTGCATGTGATGAAGGATATGGGCTTGAAAGAGCCATATGCCTCCACGGTCAACTTGCAGACAGGAGAAATAGGGGATGATCTGAATTACTATTTCGCGGCGTCGGAGCAGATTCCTTCCGTGGTGGCGCTTGGGGTGTTGATGAACAGGGACAATACCGTCCGGCAGGCGGGCGGCTTCATCATACAGTTGATGCCCTTTACCTCGGAGGAGGTAATCAGCCGTCTGGAGGAAGAACTGACAAAAATAACATCTGTCACAGAATTGCTGGAGGCGGGAAAAACGCCGGAAGAGATTTTGGAGAGCGTGCTTGGCGCGTTCGGGCTGGAGATTACAGACAGGAGTCCGGTGAGCTTTCGGTGCGACTGCAGCAGAGAGCGGGTGGAGAAAGTACTCCTAAGCCTCGGGGAAAAAGAACTGCAGGAGCTGGTTGACGAGGGAAAAGAAGTGGAGCTGCACTGTCACTTCTGCAACAGGGGCTACACCTTCTCTGTGGAGGAAGTGAAACACCTTATGAAAACGGGAAAGGCCGGATGTTGACAGAACTCATAAATTAAAACAGGATTTACCACTCAAAAATAAGCTGTTTATATGATGTAATAACGTAAAACGCACAGGTGGGAAGTGAAAAGAAAAATCGAATAAGAAGCACCCGTGATTTTATGGAATATAGGGATAGAACCCTTGTAAAATGGGGAAAGTAAGTGTGCCGGATGAAATCCGCAATGGAAAAGACAGAGTGGATAACTGCCTAAAATAACGTGGCGTATTGAAAAAGAGAAGAAAAGAGAGCGGACAGAAAAGGAACGGGCATTGATGTGTTTTTTCGGAGCGCACAGGTGAGAAGGGAGACGGAGCGATTTACCGCGCTGCACAATTTGTTTACCCGGCAGTACATTTGGGAAAATGCAGAATAAAAATGCTAAAACAAGATTTAATGCAGAAACATAGCTGTTATTTTGACTGCCTGTATGATCTTATGAGAAAAGGGATGAAATGTGAAAAACCGCGTTTTCACAAGGGGAACGGGACGTGTAACAGCGGGTGCCTGCATAAAATAACGGATTATATATAACGGGGATTATGATGCTCCGGCATGGTCGGCGGAGAAAGGATGCGGGAAATGGGGTTAAAAACAAAATTAAGAAAGGGCTACGGAATATGAAACAGGGATTTATAAAAGCGGCGGCTGTGACGCCGAAGATCAAGGTGGCGGACCCCCGCTATAATGCGAAGGAGATAGCGAAGGGAATCGAGGAAGCCGTGAGGCGGGGCGCGAAGCTGATTGTATTTCCGGAGCTATGCCTTACCGGCTATACCTGTGACGATCTTTTTTTGCAGGAGCTTTTGCTGACCCAGGCGATGGAGGCACTGGCGGAGGTGCGGACGGCCACAGAGGACAGCGACGCCCTTGTATTTGTAGGTATGCCGCTGGTCAAAGGCCATAAGCTGTACAATGTGGCGGCTGTTTTGCAGGACGGGGAAATTCTCGCTTTCATCCCCAAGAGACATATTCCCTCTTACGCGGAGTTTTATGAGGGACGGCATTTCGCGCCGGGAAATACCCGGCCGGAGACTCTCTTATATGAAGAGAAGGAAATTCCTTTCGGAACTGACATTCTTTTTCAGGTAGATGCGGTGCGCGGACTGACCGTGGGGTGTGAGATCTGCGAGGACATCTGGGCGCCGGAATCTCCTGCGACGGCCCATGCGCTGGCCGGGGCGACGGTGATCGTCAACCTTTCCGCCTCCAATGAGACGGTAGGAAAAGACGCCTACCGGGAAATGCTTGTGAAATCCGCCAGCGCAAGACAGATCGCAGCCTATATTTACAGTTCCGCGGGAGAAGGAGAGTCTACACAGGATCTTGTTTTCGGCGGCCATAATATCATTGCGGAGAACGGCAGGATACTGGCACAGGCAAAACGGTTTGAAGCGGGCGCTGTCTACGCGGATCTGGATATCCACAGACTCGGACATGAGCGGCGCAGAATGAACACCTATCAGGGGGAAAATCTGCGGGAACACGAGATATTAGCAGTGCATATGGAGGAGGAAGAGACTTTGCTGGAGAGGCGTTTTTCTGCCAGACCTTTTGTGCCGGATCAGGCCAGGGAGCGGGAAGAACGCTGCAATGAGATTCTCTCCATTCAATCCCATGGGCTGAAAAAGCGATATGAGCATACCGGATGCCAGTCTGCGGTGCTGGGGATTTCCGGTGGTCTGGATTCTACTCTTGCGCTTTTGGTGACGGTGCGCACTTTTGATATGCTGGGCCTTTCCAGAGATAAAATAACGTCTGTTACAATGCCTTGCTTTGGCACTACGGACAGAACTTACGACAATGCCTGCAAGCTGGCGCGGCTGCTTGGAACCACGCTTCGGGAGGTGGATATCAAAGAGGCTGTGAACGTGCATTTTTGCGATATCGGCCAGAGCCTCGACTGTCATGACGTGACTTACGAGAACGGGCAGGCGAGAGAGCGGACGCAGGTGCTTATGGATATCGCCAACCAGACGGGCGGGCTGGTGATCGGTACGGGAGATATGTCAGAGCTTGCCCTCGGCTGGGCGACCTATAACGGGGATCACATGTCCATGTACGGTGTGAATGCCGGTGTGCCAAAGACGCTGGTACGGCATCTGGTGCGCTATTATGCGGATACATGCGGTGACGAGGCGCTTAACGCACTTTTGCTGGACATTCTGGATACGCCAGTAAGCCCCGAGCTGCTGCCTCCTGTGGACGGTGTGATTTCCCAAAAGACCGAAGATTTGGTGGGGCCTTATGAACTGCATGATTTCTTTTTGTATTATATGCTGCGCTGTGGCTTTGCGCCTGCTAAGGTGTACAGGGTGGCCCGTATGGCCTTTGCGGGAATTTATGACGATGACGTCATTTTGAAGTGGTTAAAGATCTTTTATCAACGGTTTTTTGCCCAGCAGTTTAAGCGCTCCTGTCTGCCGGACGGCCCGAAGGTGGGAAGTGTGGCGCTCTCGCCAAGGGGGGATTGGCGGATGCCGTCGGACGCCTGCGCGGCGGCGTGGCTTTCGCAGCTTGAGGAGTTGTAGATAAAAAACCGATGGATTATCGGAGGAAATATACGTTTGCCAAGAAAAGCAGGCAGTCAATCCGGGAGGGATTAACTGCCTGCTTTCGTGTTTCCTGCTTTTAGATATCACAGGTATTGCTCTATTTTACTTTGACAGAATAGCGGATGACAGTCGCTTTTTCGTTGTCTGCCTGACCGCGGAATGTTACTTTTAACTGCAGACTGTAGGTTTTGCCCTTAATTGTCTCAGCGGTATTTCGCAACGTGATGACAGGGCCATTTCCTTCATTTGTGTATTCACATTGGAATGCGTCCGTGTTATTCAGAAGTTCTACGTTCTCAATCGGCAGTTCCGTTTCGCGCCCTTTCAATGTGGCTGTTATACGGCGCGTGATGGCAGGGGATGTGCCGCTGTATATGGTGAGGCTCTTGGGAGAGACTGCTGCCTTTGGCTTGCCCTGCTTTAACTTGAGATTGATCTCCGGTGTCATGTAGCGAATCGAATCTCCGGCTGCGTTTTCAATGTTGAGATCGAGCTTTACCTTATAGTTGTACTTGGTAATCAGCGCTGCGTTTTGCTTTGCATGTATGAATACTTTGCCGTCTTTGCACTCTGCAAGGAACAGGTGGGCTGCCCTGCCGGAAAGCCGCGCGCCGGTTACGGTTCCGTTTAGGGACTTCAGTGAGGGTGTCACCGTCACATAGGTTCCTTCACGGTTTAATACGTCAATGCTTCCTTTGGCGGATATCTTGACGGCCTTATCCATAGCAGTGTTCGTGACTTTGACGGTGAGCGGTGTGCTTACTGTCAGCGTATCGGCTGCCCGGATATTTACTTTGAATTTGTAGCTGCCGGGCGTCACAGCCGTGTTGTTCAGCTTAGCGATTACCTGTTGTCTTTCCCTGTCATATTGGAAGACAATGTCTTTCTGGATGACTGCCTGTGACTTTGCGTCTGCTGCGCTTACGCTCACGCCTGCTGGTGTAAATGCAGCGCCGTCCTTCCACATCACTGCTGTCGACGCGGCGTCATAAGCCATGGATGCAGAGTTTGTGTTGAGCTGCAGCGTAGCTTTGGCTAACTTGGCAGCCGGTTTGTTTTTGCTCACTTTCACGGTAAAGGGCACGTCGAGCGCGTCTGTCCATGTATTGTGCGACAGTTTGAACTTGGTACGATAGGACTTATTCTGCCCGCCCTTTCCGGTGTATTGGATCAGCATGTTCCCGCTTTCGTCATTCATCAGGGAGAAACCGGCTTGTCTGGATGCACTGTCAAGTTCATACCGTACATCAGGGTAGGGGTCTCCGTTTGGCTGATGGACAGTCGGATTCAAAATTGCGCTGTTTAATCCCGCGTCGGGATAGAGCGTTACAGTCTTGCTGGAGAACTTACATGCGGGCGCTTTCTTTTCCACACCGACAGTAAAGTCTGTCGTAACGGCTTTGTAGCCGCTGAAATGTAATGTCAGTGTACCCTTCTTATTGCAGTTGGTGGCAAGTCCCTCGCCTTTGGCTTTCAGGACAAAGGAACCGTTGTCATTCTTGACTGTGAAATCACAGTCAGCCAGCTCCACCCGCTCCAGCGTATCCTCGGATGTCACCGTTAAACGGCTGTTTTCCCAGTTCTTATAGAAGAGATTTACCTTTGCGGTCTGTTTGATCTTAAATTTCGGCTTTTGATCGACGACCTTGACGGTAAGGGGTACATTGTCATAGCTGTACTCTTTTGTTCCTTCTTTTACCGTGCCCTGGAGGGTAAGTTTGTATGTTCCCTTGGCCGTGCCGCTGACTGCATTGATCACATACTGTTCCGGCGAGGCGTCGGTATTCAGTGTGAACTTACCGGCATCGCTTCCCATAAGTTTGACATCTGTCACTTGGTATCCTGTGCACGGATAGAGTGCAAATGCAGTGCCAGTGGTCTGCTGCAGATTTATTGTGACAGGTGTGTCACTGACGTTTGGCCTCGCGTCGGACACGTGCAAACGGATCTCGGTCTGCGTCTTGGCAGGGTCGTTTGCGATCAGGGTAATTTTTGCCATACCAGCGGCTTTCATGGTGAGCGGTATGCTGTAGCCGCCCGCAGCGGCCGTCGGCTTGTCGGCTTTGATTACCTTGGTGTTGTTGTTTTTGAGCGTCAGTTTCTCTGCGCCTGTGACGGTGACATGGATTGTGCCCGTATTGGAGGCGTCAGTGGTGTTCATCGCGCTGTAATACACATGGTTCTGCTGCGTATCAGCGGCGAAACCATCCACGGAGGTCACCTGTATTGCTGCGGGTGCCTCTTCGGTAACTTTGATTTTAAACTGTGTTTTCAGCAGTTTATTATCCGCAAATTTGATCTGTGCCGTTACGGTTGCATCTCCGGCTTCGACAGCGTTCAGAGTTACTTCCGATCCGCTGGCGGCGCTGAGCTTCGCAACAGCCGGTTTATTTATGCTCCATGCTACCCGGCTGCCGTATGTGGAGAGATCGAGCGGTGCGCCGTTACTGCTCCAGAGCACGGACAGGGGTAAGGATTTGCCCTTTTGCAGGGAACTGCTGTCTGCGCCTATGGCAATGCCGGTCACAGTGGTGAACGCTACGGATAAATCTTTTTCAAACGGCTTCGCGTCGGCATCCTGCGGGTCATTGTACTGGGCCAGAAAATTTTTATTTTGTACGCCGGCAAACTGTTTCAAGGGAACGCTGCGGGACGCCTCGTGCCATGTCCAGCCCTGTGGAAGTGCTACGTCTGCCAGTGTGAGCTGTTCGTTTGTCAGTGCCGTCAGTCCTGTAGGAATGTTGGCGTCCTCCACAGTTGTGGCGGTCTTTACCGATACTTCGCACACGGCCGTCTTCGATCCTAATGCGGTGGTAACAGTGGCGCTTATTTTAGCGGCGCCCCTGCTATGTGCGGTCACAACAGCGGCCAGAGTGTTATTTCCGTTCTCTGTAACCGAAGCGACAGCCGAATTGTCGGATGTCCAAGTGACCGACGCAACAGTGACATCGCTTGGCGTGACAAATAACTTTAACTGTTGTGTATTCGGCATCTGGGAAACCGGCGCATTCTGTGCATCTAGATACAGGGTACAGCTGCTCGTATTTAAGGTGACTCCGGTCAGCTGATTTCTGCTCACGGTTACGTCGCAGGTCAGCGTAGGGCCATTCTTAACTGAGGCCAGAATTTTGGCACTGCCAGCGCCGACAGGTGTTACGAGTCCGGCTTTGGATACGGTGACGACGCTCTCGTCAGTGCTGCTCCATGTGATATCGCTGATATCCGCGGTACCGTCCTTTACCTTCAGGAGCTCTGTCCGGTCCGGCTCAGCGGACAGGTCGAACTGCAGAGAGGTATGGTTTAATGTATAGTTATATACCTGTACGGTACAGGACGCCGTTTTGCCGTTGTGGGTAGTGACTGTGATTTTGGCGGTGCCTGTTCCGGCTGCCGTCACGGCGCCGTTTCCATCCACTGTGGCAACGTCGTCATTGTCGCTTGACCAAGTGACATTTTTGTTGGTTGCATTGTCGGGTTTTACCGTAGCCGTCAATGTTTCCGTCTGCGCAAGCTGCATGTTCAGAGTGGTTTTGTTCAGGGTAACGCCTGTAGCATTTACGACAGTGGTGTCACCTCTCACGGCGAGATAGCCGATCTCGGAATTGCGGCTGTCGTCCACATTTACTGCCGTAATGCGGTAAGCTTCTTTGGAATCCGTTTTTTGCAGATCGTCTGCGGTAAAGTAGTAATAACTGCCGTTCGTTGCTTCTTTTACCGTAAAGGTATCTATGACAGCCGTGTCATAGGGTCTGGTGATCGTTACGGTTACAGGATATGCATAGGAATCGAAACCATAATAAGCGTTCGTATTGGTGTTGTCGCTGCTGAACCAGACGCCACGGCTGCCCAGGGAATGCCACTCGCCATATGCTTCGTCTGCATTGTATGCAGTCGTATAATATACCGTTCCGGTAGACTGCATGATACCTGGCTTTCCTTCCTTGGTGATCTTCGCATACACACCGATGTATTCCGGGGAAAGGCCTGACAGATACAAGGTGAAAGTGGAGCTAGACCAGCTGGCGTGGTCTGGTTTCCAGCCGCTAATTGGTTCTCCCAGCCGGTCGAAGAGCTCAAGCTGGAAGCCGCCGTTGTTCCAATAGTTCATCGCTGTCTCAGCGGTCACTTTGTTGTTATACTTGTGGATATAATGGCCGGCAAGCTGTTCGGAAGAAAATGATACATAAGCTCCGCTCTTGCCATTGCCGGACCAGGAGCCTGCCCACTGGTCGTTCATGTAAAACTTGCTGTCATCATACACATAGAGGTCGTGCGAGAGCGCGCCGGACGCCCCTGCCATATACTGCACCCGATATACACCTTCGGAAAGGCCGGAGGAATCGCTCCATGTGCCGGTGTGATTGATATAGCCGTCGGCGGTTTTCCCTTTGGTGAATGTCACTTTGCTGCCGATGATGTTTTGGCCATTGTAGATCATCGCAGTGACCGTCTCATTTGCAAATATGTTTTTCTCGGGAATCGCTAAGTGCATGGATAGCTTCGTTAATGGCTGTGCATGGTAGCGGATGGTGTCGGAGTGTATTGATTTTACGCCACCGCCGCTGCCGGTGCTGCCAGTGGAGTAGTTATACCATCTGACACTGCTGTTAGTATGGTTAAAAGTTTTCGCCTTTCCGCTCTTGTCCGTATAGGCATATAGGAAATATGCTGCCCTGCTTTGCGGGGGCGCGTAGCTGTTTCCGGAGCTGTCCACAAATGCGAGGGACAGCATTCCCTCAGTGACGGTATCTTCAGCAGTGCCCATGCAGGTTTCGTATTTGCTGTCACTGTAGACAGATACGGAAACTTTTGTGCCTTCGTCGACGGTGGAGTCGGTTTTGACTTCGTAAAGTCCCTTCTTATAATTATAGTGTTCAAAGGATACAAAATCTTTTGACGATGCGTACAGAGAGATCCTCTTGTCTTTTATCGTGTCTATGAATGCGTAGTCGGGGTCTGCCTCGAATCGGTAGGTATAATCTGTGGAATTGGCCGCATTCCAATACACATTTTTTTGAAGTTTCTTTAATTTGTAGAGATATGTCTCTTCTCCATTTCCGGGTACGGCATTGACAAACTCCGAGATTACAGTGCCGCCATGATAGAAAACAGGACGGACTTTTGCCGGATCGATGTTGATACCTGAAAGTGTAACATACAGATAGTCACCATAATTGTCGTAGGATGCATCTGAGTGATCGGTTGTCAGATACAAATGAGTTAAAACAGCCGTGTTATCGACAGATACTATGTTTTCTACCGTATAGGAGGTCTGGTCAGTAAAGGTAATGACCGCCTTGTACATGCCCGCTGTCAGATATTTGGAAAAATACATGGTGCAGGAAAGCCGCTGGCTCTGCAGTTTGGTTGTCAGGCCGGAGATAGAGTAGTAACCAAAACAGTCTTCATACGGATCGTAGCTATTCGAATAAAGAGAGAGATTGGTGGCCTTTCCGGCCTTGTTTCCTTCGGCATCAACCAGAGTCACACTGGAAACCTGCTCCTTTGTATAAGACTCGGGAAAATTTTTGATCTGGATGTTCGCGGATCGGGCGTTTGGCTTGATGTAGCTTGTCTCAGCCATAGGTGAGCCGACTATATCTGCGGTAAATGTAAACTGAGCGTCCTGTTTCAGCCAGATGTTTCCGTACTGGTCTGTCAGGGTGATTTGGGCTTCACAGGGTGCATCTTCCGTAATGGCGATGTCTGTGGCCGCACCGGACGAATCCGTCAGGATGTCCTTAATATAGTACATATCATAACTATTGTTGACGGAAGCAATTTCGTTGCTGGACACGGCTTTTTCACCGATGGAGAGCGTCAGGGTATATTTTCTGCCGGAATCCTTTTTCAGGCCGGACACTTTGGCAAGAAACGGTCTGGTATCACCTATTGCATAATACTTGGGTGCAAATACGGACGCGATATCACCGCGCTGTTGGGAGGCAGTGGCAGCAGCCCAGCCAGGAGTCCATGCTAAGAGCGCAGCAGGAAGCTTTTCCTCTGTAATCTTATCTGCTGCAATGCGGTTGCCTTCGAAATAGGCTGTGTCAAGCCAGGGCATCCCGGACAGATCCGGCAGGTCGTCCAGATCGTTAAATTTCAGGTTCAGGCGCGTCACGTTTTTTAAATCCGAAAGACCGCCGACATCTGTTATGGAGTGTCCCTCGAAATTGATTTCCTCCAGGCTGATCAGATGCTCAATACCCTGCAGGGAATGGACTTCGCCGGAGGCGCTGCTTCTCTGATAGGATAATTTGGTCAAAGATTCCAGTTTATCACTGGTAATCTTGACATCTGCGCCGATGCCAGCCTTCTGTCTGATCAGACTGCGGAATGTTTCGTCGGGGAAGTCTGTATCCTCATAAGTTACGATACCTCCGGTCGTGAAGGTGTTTGGCTGCTCCTCGCTGCCGAAGGCTTCGACAGATCTGGCGGCCAGCGGGCCCTGCGGGGCAATGTAGTACTCATATTCCGTGTTTTCCGTCAGATTCCGAAGCACAAGGTTTGCGGAGGCGGAAGTAGCTTCTTGGTTGTCGCTATTAATAGAACCGCCTGCTGAGGCCCAGTACTCCGTGCCTTTGCTGCGGTAGTAGACAATCAGAAAATGCTCATCGTCAATGGGATAATAGGGCGATAACGTGACCAAAGTCTGAAAACTGTTTGACCCGGTTTTTTCCGTCACGGTCAGTTCTACGTCAGGAGCCGTGGTATCTTTTAGCAGGATATCGATATCTGATGACGCCACAGTTGTCTTTACGTCTACGCCTGTGTAAGTTTCCAATGTGGCTCTGGCTTTTTTGACCCAAGGAGATTTTTCGCGGGACTGGTCAATGAAGGCGTAATATGTATCAGGCACAATATCGCTGTCTTCATCATAGTACTGGGAGCCGGATACATTAACGGACTGTCCGCCCTCCATGCCATCAGTATAGATTAGGTTGATATTGGACACGGGGTGCTTGTCCGGGTTGGAGATAGCCCAGACAACTTTAGCCTTTTGGTAACCAATCTTTTCGATAGAGATATCCTTGATGGAAACCGACGTTTCCGTGACAGGCGGACCCGTGGTAAACTGTGCCGGAACTGTCAGAAAATGGTAGTAATATTTGCGCTCCGTGTTGTCGTATGCATAGTATGCCAGCCGATAATAGTAAGTGGTATCGGGAGTCAGGGCATCTGCTCCTGCAAAGGTACCAGACACTTGATAGAAATTGCCGGTTTGTTCATTCCATTCGTACGAATAATCCAGATCTTGGAAAGATCCGTTTAAGATCTGCGAGGAGGAAAGATCTCCAGAAGATACCTTTGAGACGCCTTTAAAAAACTCGTGTGCTTCATCGGTGGTGTAGAGTATCCGAAAAGAGTATCCAGAGACGCTGGATTTTGAGTGCGCGGAAAACGTAACAGAATAACTCCCCGGCTCCATACTGATTTCGGAGAGTTCATATCCGCCCGGGTCTTCCGTCGGGTAATCGGTGTCACTAAGCGCTGCGGAAGACAGGAATGTGTCTTCTGTGTCGGCCACCGTGTCATTGGCGGAAACAGAAGGCGTTTCGGGAGTATCGCCGTTTTCACCTACGGCATCATTCTTGTCTGTGTCTGAGTCTTCGTTGCCGATGTCGTCGGAATCGCTGTCGGTATTCCCGGTGTTGTCATTGTTGTCGGAATTGCCGTCGTTGTCGCTGCTGTCGGAACTGCCGTCGGTGTTCTCGTTGCTTCCGATGCTCTCAGAACCGCTGTCTGTGGGCAGTTCGGTAAGTTCTTCGACGCTTCCCGATTCGTTTGTCGTGTCTGCATTTGGCGTTTTTGCATATACCGGCAGACACGTCGAGAAAACATTTGTTGCGATTAGTACAGCACATAAAAATGTAGTACATAATCTTCGTTTGCGTTGCTTCATTTCATTCTTCTCCTTTTCTTTTTTACGCCTTTCTGGCAGTAAATTAATTCATTCTAGCATTTTTCGGGGGGGGGGCAAGAGGGTATAGAAAAAAAGGGAAAAAGCGTATAAAATACTGCATCAGAGTATCCGAATTTTTTCGGAATTTCGGAAATTTATAATTGACAGAGAACAGGGAAGTGTGTATGATATATTCAATAAGAGTAATCAACGAAACGTGCATTTCGCACATTCAGGCAAATTCTGCCGCTTACTCAAAACTACCAATCAAATAGCGGCAGGAGTGAATGACGGACTGGGTTTCAGCTAATTGCAGGAAACCATAGCTTTTCTTCTGCCGGAACAAAAGGAGGAAAAGTTTATGGAACACAGGAAGATGGAAAGAGAGGATATTTTCAGGATGATTGAGGGAGGGAAGTCTCATAGCACAGAGGTTTCGGAGAGAATGCCGGACGACAGGGTATATACCATCAAAGACATCGAAGTGCTGCCGGAGGGCGAGCGGGCGGAGCTGATTGACGGGAAAATGTATATGATGGTTGCGCCCACACTGACCCATCAGGATATTCTTATGTGGATAAGTGTAAAGATATGGAATTATATTATGGAAAAGAAGGGAACATGTAAAGTGCTTCCTGCGCCTTTTGCGGTCTACATCAAGAATGACGAACACAATTATGTAGAGCCGGACATCATGGTGATCTGCGACAGGGACAAGCTGGACGAGAAAGGCTGCCACGGTGCGCCGGACTGGGTGGTGGAGATCGTCTCGCCTTCGAGTAAGACGATGGATTACATCAGAAAATGTACGCTTTACGAACAGGCGGGCGTGAGGGAATATTGGATTGTGGATGCGAAGGAGAAAAGCGTTTTGGTGTACAATTTTGAGCATGGGACATCAGAGCGGTATGCTTTTTCCGAGCCGGTGAAGGCGGGGATATATGAGGATTTGATTCTCAATTTTGACGAGGTGGCGTGAGGCCGGACTGTCATGTCAGGCTGCGTCGGAGTGTGTTTTCATGTAAGTTTGTGACGAAAGTGTCATTTTTGACACCGAAGATGGATTGTAGAACAGGGTTAAGCGGCCGGGGTAAAATGCCCCGGCCGTTTGCATTTTATGCAGTTTGCCAATGTTTAGGACGCCCGGAAAACGGCTTTTGTTATTCGATGTCCGTTTCGCCCTGATTCTCCAGCGCTTTGTTGAGGGAGCTGGTGATGGCGTCTAAGAGAATCATGGAAGTGTACTTGCTGTCGTCGGGGTATGTAATTCCTTCCAGACTTTGGCTTGTGATGATCTGGTCGGCGAGATCCTCGAAGGAAGGCTGGATCAGCGGGTACATGGTGGTGACAGCCTCATCCAGGTTTACCAGCCGGATGGCGTTGATGTTCTTTTCATCCACGGTCACTTCGATCTCCACGACATTGTCATTTAAGATCAGTGAGGTCGTATATACGCCGGGCACATAGGTGTCGTTTACGGGCTGCGTCACGGTGGACATGGTTTCCTGCTTCTTTTCCTTGGGCAGAAACATAATGATGAGCAGGATAATAAAAAGAATACCGAGAGCAGCGAAAATGCCGGTATATATTAACTCTTTTACATGAAGTACGACAATTTTGGTTTTAGAACTCATACAGATAATCCCCACAGTGATTCTTTTTTTACAGTTTATGTGGGTGGGGATGGGTTTATG
>CARUOB010000039.1 GCA_949076555.1 uncultured Lachnospiraceae bacterium
GAGGTGCAGGGACAGAAACTGGCGGAGATCGACGGCGAGGAGTCAAAATTAGCCAATCTGACGGGGCAGGCAGCCAAAGAACCTGTCTGTGTCAGGGGCAGGGCCTATGAAGGCAGTGTGGTCATCATAAACGGGATCAAATATACACTGTCGGCGGAGGTGCGCAGGGTTCTTTTTAAACTTCGAAACAAACAGGTAGTGATGGTAGCTTTGTAATGTGTGCGGACTGCACGGCAGATGGAACACGATGGGCAGCACAGCGCATTCTCTAAACAAGGAATGAGAAGGTACAGGTAAATTATGAAACGTGATACCATTTTAGTTTTTGAGGACAACGAAATTGACCGTGCAATTCTGGTCGGATTGTTACAGTCGGATTACAAGATACTGGAAGCATCGAACGGCAAGGAAGGGATTGCGCTTCTAAATTCCCATTTTGCGTCTATTGCGATTGTCCTGCTCGACAATCAGATGCCGCTGATGGACGGTTTCACCGTGCTGGAAAATTTGAAGGAAAAAAATGTACTCAATAAGATTCCTTTTATTATGATCACCGGGGAGAGTTCGCCGGAGATGGAGAGAAAGGGCTACGAGTATGGTATCGTAAGTTATGTGAAGAAACCGTATCAGTCTGACGTAGTAAAACAGGTGGTGCAGAATGCCATCGGCTGGTTCCAGTATAAAATGCAGTTGGAGATGATGGTTAAAAAGCAGAACATCAGTATCCAGAAGCAGAACAGTGTACTCCGGCAGCAGACGAAAAAGCTGAATCATGTAAACGAAATTCTGATTGATTCCCTGAGCAACCTTGTGGAGTTCAGAAATATGGAGTCAAAGCGGCATATCAAAAGGATACGGGAATATTCCATGTGTCTGGGCAAGAGCGTGATGAAGCTCTACCCGGAGTATGAGCTGACACCGGAGAAGCTGGTGCAGATCGGCTGGGCGTCCTCGCTCCATGATATCGGGAAAATTGCCATTCCGGATAGCATTATTTTGAAGCCGGCCAAGCTGACGCCGGACGAGTTTGAGCTGATCAAATCGCACACGACGAAGGGTGCGGAGATCATACAGAACAGAGTGTGCTTGAATGACAGGGCGATCTATGACTATGCCTACGATATTGCACGGCATCACCACGAAAAATATGACGGAAAGGGATATCCTGACGGCCTGAAAGGGGATGAGATCAGCATTGCGGCGCAGATCGTGTCGCTGGTGGATGTGTATGATGCGCTCACCTCGAAGCGGGTTTACAAAATAGCTTATGAATCGGATAAGGCCTATCAGATGATACTGAACGGACACAGCGGAAACTTTTCACCGAAGCTCCTGAAGGCTTTTGCGGAGGTGAAGTCCAGCTTTGAACATTTGCTGGAGATGTATTGCGATGAGGAGTGACCTTTTCGCAGGTTGAAAACGGATATTTAGAAAAATCAGCGGGATATCAAAAAAGAATCAATTCCTTCTGCCTGAAAACAGGGTACACAAACTATTCTCATGGGTTGTGTACCGGACAGACAGAAGGATTTTTTTGTTTCAGAGATGAAGATGTTATGATAATAAGCAGAATCGTATGTGATTATCATTTTTTCGGCGGCGCTGATCTTGTTATGCGCTTCGCATGTGTGTTTTTATGGAAAATAAAAAGTGAAACTGATATAATTATTTTGATGGTATAACGATATGTAATTGCGGAATAGGGAGAACGTATGCTTTTATGAAATCTAACATGCTATATAGACCGTTGACGGCAACGCCTTTCAAACATAATTCCGATTATCGGGAAATAGAGCCATGCGGGATGCTGCGGCCTTATGTCAGATGCTTTTGGGGTGGGACACATTGCGGACCGGATACAGAGACGGATGGGCATTCCGAAATTGTGATTCCGGATACTTGTGTGGACATTATTTATCGCATGGATGATGGGGGCAATATCATTGCATCGGATTTCATAGGGATCAATGACAGGAGTTTTTACACGCAGGGCAATGAAAAAGACGGGCAGAGGATTTCGATGTTTGCAATTCGTTTCTATGCATGGAGCGCCTATGTCTTTTCGGAGGATTCCTTTACCGGAACGGTAAATGGGACATATGATGTCAGGGAGAGATTTGACTGGCTGGATAGAGAATTGCGCAGCCGCCTGACAGAGCCGGGAAATCTGACGGATTGGATTCGACTGGCGGAAACGCTGCTTTTGAAAAAAATCGAAACGGCAAGAAGTAAGGCGGTAGTAGACAGCGTGATGCATGATATTCTCCGGTATCAGGGCAGGTTAGGGATTCAGCAGTTGTCGAAGGAGCATTTTATAAGCGGCAGACAGTTGGAACGGCTGTTTCATGAATATATCGGAATCACGCCCAAGAAATTAAGTAATCTGGTGCGTTATCAATGCTTATGGAGAGATCTGGTAAGTCAGAAGCATTTTCACATAATGGATGCCGTTCAAAAATACGGATATACGGATTTGTCGCATTTGATGCGGGAATTTGAACGCTATCATTCTATGGGAATCCGGAACGCGCTGGAATTATGCGCGGCAACGCGATCAAAGAGGAGATAGTGGCTAGGCGCATGTAGATGTCGGAAATATACAATACAACCATTTGTGCATTGGTGTATAGTGGAAAAGATAGAGGTGTGTTTTTTGTGTTTGCACGCAAATGACATACCGTATGTTTGAATTTCCATCACGCAAAGGAGGCATTTACATGAACACAAAAGAAACGATTTTGAACCGTGCCGCTGAGATCATTGCACAGCGCACCGTACGTCAGGACAAGGACAGTTTCGGCACGCTTATTACCATCGATCCGGACGGGTCGCCTGTGCCTACGACCATCAGTCCTTCCCGCAGCGAGGGCATACGCTGGATTACCTTCTGTACAGGTCTGGGTGCGCCAAGTCCTGTGCGCCTTGGACAGAACAACAAGGCGGCCGTGTGTCTGAACGCGCCAACCTATCACATTTCCCTCACCGGAACGGCGGAGGTCTGCACCGATCCGGAAATCCGCCGGGAAATGTGGTATGATGGCCTGTCAAATCATTTTTCCGGCCCCGACGATCCCAATTTTTGTGTGATTCGCTTCACCACCCAGCGCTATAGCCTGTTTATAGACTGGGAAGTGGTGAAAGGGGAGATAGACGGATAATCATTGAGAAAATATAAATAAGGCCCTCCGATTACCATAGAGACCTGCTTGCAGGTATCTGGGAAAGGAGGGCCTTGCCAATGTTAAAAATGGAAGGTCTGACAGCGGCCGTCAGCTTATGCACAGCAGCTTTCGGGCGCGGATATGCGATAGGAAAAAGGGATGCCGTCTATCAGCATAACTCAAATTTCTGGACCATTTTATTCAGCATTTCCGCCTGCGAAGCCAGTTCTTCCGAGGTTGCGGAAGTCTCCTGGGAGGCTGCGGAGTTATCCTGTATACTGTGGGTGATCTCGTCGATTCCTATCTGGAGCTGTCTCATACTCTCTGCCTGAATGACTGCGACTCCCGCTGAATTTTGAATCATTTCGTTTACATTGTTGACAGCGTTTACGGATTCTTTCAGGGAATCCATAGCCCCGTTGGCAATGGTATTGCCTTTGGTGATCTCTTCCATGGAGATTTCGATCAGCTCTCTCGTATTGTTGGCGGCTTTGGAGCTTTCCTGAGCCAGTTTTCCGATTTCATCGGCAACCACTGCAAAGCCTCTTCCGGCTTCGCCTGCGCGGGCGGCTTCAATGGAGGCGTTCAGTGACAGAAGGTTTGTCTGGGAGGCGATGTCTTCAATTGTCTGAATGATGCCAACCACTTGCCGGGAAGTTTCCTGAATCTTGTTCATGGCATCTATCATCAGCTTCATCTTTTCTTGGTTTTCTTCGATCATAACGGCTGCCTGCGCGGTTGCCTGTGCGGAAGATTCCGCATCCCTGCGGCTGTTTTCTACCTGATCCGCCATAGTGGTGGTGGTTGCGGAAATCTCTTCAATGGACGCTGCCTGCGCCTGTGCTCCCTCTGCGAGTACCTGAGAGGCAGAAGCCAGCTCGTTGGCGCCTAAGGATACCCGTTCTGCGCTGTCATTGATTCCCACCATGACCTGATTCATGGAATCGGAGATATTAAGCAGTGCGGTTTTGATCTTTTGAAATTCTCCCACATAATCATACTGCAGATCGATACGCAGCTTTCCGTCGGCAATTTGCGATAGCACCTGCGCTGTCTCGTCAATATATGCGATATATTCTTTCAGCCGGTCAACGGTTTTCTGGAAGGAATTACCCAATTCCCCGATCTCGTCCTCGCTGGTAATATGAATATCAACGTCCAGATTTCCGGCGGCAAGCTGCTGTGCGGTGTGATTCAGTTCCAGAATCGGCTTTGTCAGTTTGTCAGCGCTCTTTTTGATGCTCAGGGCGATCATTACGATACCTGCCGCAAAAATGATGATCAGTGCGAAAATCATTGCGACCAGTACAGAGTAGTACTCTGACATCGGCATATTGCTAAGAACAACATAACCGGTATCCCCGGCATATTGCAGGGAGCCGTATTTGGTGAGGCCGTCTACTTTGTATTTCAGAAACACATTTGTTTTTGAAGCGATCGCATTTCTGACGTTTTCGGAGACATTCACGTCGTTGATATTCTTCTGAATGATATCCGTCTGCGGATGATAAAGGAAGGTGCCGCTTTCAGACAGCAGCAGCATATATCCCTTGCGGCCGATCTTATATTCGCTCATGATTTCTGTCATATGATCCAGAGCGATATCCATACCCACTGCCCCCAGAACTTCGCCTGTGGCATCGTCGTATACGGGGGAGGCGGCGCTTAAGATCAGCTTGCCGGTGGAGGAATCCACATAAGGCTCTGTCAGGACGGTTTTCTTTCCGGTGATGCAGCCGTACCACCCGCGTCCCGTGATATCCCAGCCTTCTTCGCTTATAAAGCCGTCGGACTGGGCCAAAGCGCTTGCGTCAAGATCGGAAATCCATACGGCCATGACATTTTCCTTGTCGGTATTTGCGATCTTTATGAGATTATCCATAACGGTATCCATGTTTTGGGCTTGGAGAATATCGTCTCCTGCCGTGATTTCCTGCATGACACTTTTAATTTCAGGATTGACGGACAACTGCTCCGTGCTCTTGGTATATTGCTCAAGAAAGCCCGTTAACTGGTTTGCGGCAGCGTTGGATTCCTGCGTCAGTTCCTTTTCTTTTGAAGTAATGATCAGCCAACCGACCATACAAATGGCAACCACTGCGATCAGCAAAAGGACGAAGATAACACTGCCGCCGATCTGCTGAAGAATTTCATCCGCTATTTTTTTCTTAGAACCTTTCTTTTCTTTCTGGTGTTTCATGATAGTCCCCCTTATGTATATTTATAACTCCTTTTTTATTGTACTGCTGATTTTCTGTCAATACAATAAAAAATTATACTTTCTTAATGATTTTTTTAGGCAAAATTTACAAAGGCATCAATTGGGCATGTTGTATTACAATAGCAGATCTTTACATCATAGTAGACTTTTACCCATAAACTTGCTAAAATGAACATAATATATGACTTATTAACAGGAGCGGCATCTGCAAAGGGGAAAATATGGGGAAAAGTCTGAGCTTCGATATAGCGGCGCTTCTGATCATAGCGCTGCTTCTGGTTTCATGCATAGTGAGGAAAATGACCAGTGGTACGCCAAACAGGCTGTTTCTGGCGCTTATATCCGTGCATTTGTTTGCGACGGTCTTTGATATCTGGGCGGTGTCGATTGATCATGTGTCCGGCACGAATCCGGCCGCGCTGTATGCAGTGCATGCGGGATATTTAATCTTACATAATTTCACGGTGCCGGTGTATGTGTTGTTTGTCATCAGTCTCACGGATACTTGGCATAAAATCAAAAAGAACTTCCGGATTCAATTTGTTCTGTGGGCACCTTTTTCGATCGTTTTTGCAACGCTTCTTGTCAATCCGTTTATGAAAAAGATGTTTTTGGCAGACGGCGGCTATCAGCGGGGGCCATGGTACTTTCTGGTTTACGCGGCGGCTGCGGTTTATGCGGCTTTTGTCATCGGCTATATGTTCCGGTACCGGGGTCTGGTGGAGCGTTCCAAAATTTTGGCGGTTATGTCCTATATACCGATTGGCGTTGGCGCCATGCTGATCCAGATGGCGTATCCTGCGACGCAGGTGGAAATGTTCAGTGCGGCGGTCAGCCTGCTGCTTATGAGCGTAGGTGTTCAGAAGCCGGAGGAGATCGTGGATTCGGACACGCAGTTTATGAAGTACAGCGCCTATGCTGCGGGTATGAAGAGAAATTACAGAAATGAAAAGCATGTGCACGTGGTTATGTTAAACCTCGGCAGCTTTTCATCCATTAACGCTATGATGGGATATGATTTTTCCATGCTTGTATTAGCTGATGTGGTGGCAAGAATACGCAAGGTTAATAAGCTTCTGTACAATAAGGGGGAACTGTATTATCTGGACCGGGGACGGTTCCGCATGGTGTTTGACGAGAAGCACCGGGAAAAGGCAGCGCAGGCGGCGGAACTGCTGGTGGAGAGTTTGAAAGAGAAGTCGGATTTCAACAATCTGGACGTGAGGCTGAATCCTTATGTGGTACTGGCGAGCTGTCCGGAAGAGATTCCGGATTTTAAAGCGCTTATGACTTTTGGCACGGATTTCCACGAGAAACTCAAGTATGAGGGGCGTGTTATGCACGTGCAGGAGGTCTATCATAAGGGACTCTTTGAAATCCACAAAAATATCGATCAGATCATTGAGGAGGCACTGGAATTTCACCGGTTTCAGGTGTATTATCAGCCGATCTATTCCATTGAAAAAGGGAAATTTATATCTGCGGAAGCGCTGCTTCGGCTGTTTGATCCGACCTACGGTTTTATTTCGCCGGAGATTCTTGTCACGGCGGCGGAGAAAAGCGGCGCGATTCACAGGATAGGGGATTATGTGCTGGAGGAGGTCTGCAAATTTATTGCCAGCGCGGAATTTAGGAAACTGGGATTGGAGTACATAGAAGTCAATCTGTCGGTGATGCAGTGTATGCGCGTCAATTTGGCGGAAAAGGTGATGTCGATTATGGGCAAATACCGGGTTGCATCCGAGCTGATCAATCTGGAGATCACGGAGACGGCGGCCAGCCATACGCAGGAAGTGATGGCGGAAAATCTGAACAAGCTGACCCGGGCAGGCGTGTCTATTTCGCTGGATGATTATGGGACAGGCTATTCCAATATCAAACGTGTGATCCAGCTTCCGTTAAAAATTATTAAACTGGATAAAGCTTTTGTGGATGAACAGGACAATCCAAAAATGCGGGTGGTTCTAAAAAATACGGTAGCGATGCTCAAAGATATGGACATGGAGATTGTGGTGGAGGGCATCGAGACGCAGGAGATGCTGGATTTCTTTACGGATTTGCGCTGCGATTTTATCCAGGGGTATTTCTTTTCCAAGCCGCTGCCGAAGCCGGAATTTATAAATTTTTTAAGATCTCAGGCAGAATAGAAACAGACCATTGCATTTCCGGCGCTGTAATGCTAATATAAACTCGTTACACAAACGAAGCAATACAGTACGAAATGGAGGAAAATTATGAAAAAGAAAGTTGTAGCGGTAATGCTTGCGGCGGCAATGGTATGTTCCCTTGCGGCCTGCGGCGGTAATGAGACAGCGGCGCCCGAGGCGGCACCGGAGAGCACAGAGGAAGCGGCTCCCGCAGAGGATGCGGCAGAGCCGGATGCAGCGGCGGAGGAAGCGCCGGCAGCGGAAGGCGAGACGGCAGCAGGGCTTAAGATCGCGATTGTATCAAGTCCCTCCGGTGTGGATGACGGTTCCTTTAATCAGGACAACTATAATGGTATCCTTACCTTTATTGAGAGCCATCCCGACAGCACGGTGACGCCCGTGCAGGAGACGACAGGTGATGTGGCGGCAGCGGTGCAGGCGGTGGCTGACATTGTGGCTGACTATGATGTGATTGTGTGCTGTGGTTTCCAGTTTGCGGGCATTACGACCATTGCACAGGAAAACCCTGATGTGAAGTTTGTGCTGGTGGACTCTTTCCCTTCCGGGGAGGATGGAAGCGACGCGGAAGTGGACAACATCTACGCGATGCAGTTTGCGGAGCAGGAGTCCGGTTTCTTTGCGGGTATGGCGGCAGCCCTTGAGACGAAATCCAATAAAGTGTCTGTGGTGAACGGTATCGCATATCCCTCTAACGTGAATTACCAGTACGGTTTTGAGTGTGGTGTGAAGTATATCAATGAGACGGAAGGAAAGTCTGTTGAGATCGTGGAGCTTCCCTCCTATGCAGGTACGGATGTGACCGGCGCAGATGTGGGCGGCAACTACGTAGGTTCCTTTGCGGACGAGGCGACCGGCAAGGTAGTCGGCAACGCGCTGATCGCTGAGGGTGTGGATATCATCTTCGTGGCGGCAGGCGCATCCGGAAACGGCGTCCTCACAGCGGTGAAGGAGGCTGACGGCGTTTACTTTATCGGCTGTGACGTAGATCAGTATGATGACGGTGCAAACGGAGATGCGAATGTGGTTCTCACCTCTGCGGTGAAAGTGATGCATCTGAACGTGGAGCGTGCGCTGAACGCAGTTGTGGACGGCAGCTTTAAGGGCGGAAACGTTGTGCTGCAGGCCGACACGGATTCCACGGGATATATCAATGCGGACGGCAGACATCAGCTCTCCGCTGACTCTATCACAAAGCTGGATGCGGCGTATGAGCAGATCAAGAGCGGCGCGATCGTTCCGGCAGCAAACTTTAACGGTGTGACACCGGAAGATTTCACCTGGTAGGAAACAGAGCTTGTGCGCAATCGGCGCACGGAAAAACAGCATATAACGATGATCGGACTGCGGGAGTGTTTCTCCCGCAGTCTTTTTGCGCGATAAGCAGAGTCAGAAGGCGGCAGGAGCAAGATGCATGTGTGCATGCAAGATTGCGCATGACGGCTTATGACGAGCAACGCGAACGAAAGATGCGAAGCATCTTGAGTCTGCTTATCTATAAAGTCAGAAAAACAGCAGAAGCAAGCGGAAGTATATATCTTGCGGGATATGCAACTTTGCCTTATACTATAATCAGATACGCGTTAGGATGCTAAGAAGGGCAGGAGACCGCATATGTCTGACTACATTATTGAGATGAATCACATTACAAAGCGTTTCCCGGGTATTGTCGCGAATGACGATGTCTCTATTCAGGTAAAAAAGGGAGAGATATACGCCCTTTTGGGGGAGAATGGAGCGGGGAAATCCACGTTGATGAGTATGCTGTTCGGCATGTATGAGCCGGACGAGGGGGAGATCATCATCCGGGGAGAAAAGGTGAAGATTGAGTCCCCCAACCATGCGACCCGGTTGAATATCGGCATGGTGCACCAGCACTTTAAGCTGGTGAGCAACTATACCATAGCCGAAAACATCGTTATGGGGATGGAGCCGGTCAAAAAAGGTTTTGGTTTGTTTAAGACGCTGGATCAGAAGAGAGCAAATGAAGAGATCCGGGCGTTGTCTGAGAAATTCGGGCTGGAGGTGGACCCCACCAAAGTGATCGAAAACATCAACGTCTCCATGCAGCAGCGGGTGGAAATATTGAAGATGCTGTACAGGGAGGCGGAGATTCTGATTTTTGATGAGCCGACGGCGGTGCTGACGCCGCAGGAGATCGCGTTTCTTCTGGAGATCATAGAGAGTCTGCGGCGCGATGGCAAGACGATCATCCTGATTACCCACAAGCTGGAGGAGATTAAAAAAATAGCGGACCGCTGTGCGATTCTGTGCAGGGGAAAGCTGATCGATGTGCTCGACGTGAAGGAGACGGATACGAAGACCATGGCCAATCTGATGGTCGGCAGGGAAGTAAACTTTTCCGTGGACAAGCCCGCACCGGAATACGGTAGAGAGATTCTGAAAGTGGAGCATTTGACGGTGCAGAATGAGGATAAATTTGAAGTCGTGAAGGATGTCAGCTTTTCCGTGCGCGGCGGAGAAATTTTCGCGGTGGCAGGTGTCTCGGGAAACGGGCAGGTGGAGCTGGCGGATGCGGTGGCAGGGCTTTTGAAACCTTCGGGTGGCACAATTACCTTAAACGGCAAGGATATCACACACGCTTCGATCCGCAGCCGCAATCTGGAGGGCATTTCCTATATCCCGGAGGACCGCCAGAATGTAGGATTGGTGATGGATTTATCCCTGTCGGACAATCTGGCATTGAAAAATTATTTCAAGCCGCCTTTTTCCAAGGGGCCGGTGATAGCGGGCGATGCGTTTACCGGCTACAGCGACGGGCTGATAGAGAAATACGACATCAGAAGCGGACAGGGGAGCGAAACCATAGTGCGTTCCATGAGCGGAGGCAACCAGCAGAAAGCGATCATTGCCAGGGAAATCGAGCTGGATTCCTCTCTTCTGATCTTCGTCCAGCCCACGAGAGGACTGGATATCGGTGCGATCGAGAACATTCACAGGCAGATTGTGGAACAGCGCAACAAGGGGAAAGCGGTATTGCTGATCTCGCTGGAGCTGGATGAGGTGATGAATCTCGCGGACACGATCGGCGTGATCTATAACGGGAGAATCGAAAAGATTGCGGATGCGCAAACGCTGACTCCGGGCGAGGTCGGGGAATTTATGATGGGAGTGGGGGGACGCCATGAAAAAGCATGATCTGATACCTTTTTTTACGGTTCTTTTAAGTCTGATTCTCGGAATCGTGGTGATCGCGCTTCTTGGGAAAAATCCGTTTCAGGCATATTACAATCTGCTGCAGGGATCGGGACTTGCTCCGAAAGCGTCCTATGCTGGCCACAAGGGAATGATAACGGATTTTACCAGTTTTCTGAACGCGCTGACGCCGATGCTTTTAGCGTCGCTATCCGTGCTGATTGCCCTGAAGGCCGGGCTGTTTAACATCGGTGTCTCGGGACAAATGCTGGCAGCGGCTTTTGTGGCGACAGTTCTGGTGGGCTACTCGGAGCTTCCCGCGGTGGTGGCAAAACCGCTGGTCATTTTGATCGGCGCGGCGGTTGGGGCGCTTGTGGGTGGTTTGGTCGGATATCTGCGGCACCGCTTCAACATCAATGAGGTGGTCTCCACCATCATGTGCAACTACATAGTGCAGTTTGTAGCCAGCTTTTTTATCAATGTGTTTTTTGTAGACCCGGTATCCAGACAGTCAAAAAATATAGGCGCGGCCAGCAGGCTGACGCTTGTGGACACGGTGGTGGGCGATTACAAGATGGACATTCCGCTGGGCATTCTTGTGGCGGCGGCAGCGGTAGCGGCCACGGTTTTTCTGCTCGGAAAAACGACGCTTGGTTTTGAAATTAAGGCGGTGGGCAGCAGCAGCCGGGCGGCAGAATACGCAGGTATCCGCGTGGGACGCACCAGAGTGCTCGCCATGATGCTCTCGGGCGGCGCGGCGGGACTGGCGGGCGTGACTTACTATTTGGGGTATTTCTGCTCCATGCAGCCGAGGGTGCTTGCAAGTACGGGGTATGACGCTATCGCAGTGGCGCTTCTGGGCAACAGCTCCCCGATCGGCATTATTTTTTCATCCTTCCTGATTACGGTGATTTCCAAGGGAAGCACATATATGAGTTCCACGGCGGGGGTGCAGGCGGAAATGGCGTCCGCCCTTACGGGAATCATCCTGTTAATCAGCGCATGCGGCGCTTATGTGAGAGAAAGATTGGACAGATGGAAGGAGAACAGATGATATGAATACGATCATAATTGACGGTTTATCTTTTGCGCTTCCGCTGTTTATCATGGCGATCGGCGGTATTTACTGTGAGCGCAGCGGCGTGACCAATCTGGCGATAGAAGGATTACAGGGCTTCGGCGCTTTCTGCGGCGCGCTGTTTGCGGTCAGTATTGCGCCCCTTTTTGCGGGTGATTCTCCGGTGCCTTTTTATCTGGCGATGGTATTCGCCTTTTTCGGGGGTATGCTTTTTTCGCTGCTCCATGCGATGCTGTGCATCCGTTTTAAGGCGAATCAGGTGATCAGCGGCGTGGTCATCAATATTTTGGCTATGTCTTTGACAGAATTTATGACCAAGCAGATCAATGCCAGCATTTTTCAGGCGGCTTCCAACAAGTTTGTGCTGGGTGTGTCGGCCCGCATGACTGTGCCGGGAATTTCGTCGATTCCCGTGCTGGGTGCGGTCTTTACCAATCTCTATCCCTTTGAGCCGGTGATTGCGCTGATTGCTCTTTTGGCGTGGTATGTTCTTTACAAGACACCCTTTGGCCTGCATCTGAGAGCCTGCGGGGACAATCCTCACGCGGTGGATGCGGCGGGTATTCAGGTGGGAAAGGTGCGTCTGGTTGCGGTTATGGTTTCTGGTGCGCTTTCCGGGCTTGGCGGTATTTGCTTTGCCTATTCCATCTCCGCGAATTTCTCATCCAACATCTATTCGGGATACGGGTATCTTGCCATTGCGGCATTGATTTTTGGAAACTGGAAAATTCTGCCTACGCTGGGCGCATGTCTGCTTTTCGGTTTTGCGAGATCAGGCGGGTATGAGCTTGTAAAGGTTCTGGAAATGCCGAGCAGCTATCAGGATTTGGTGATGGTGCTGCCCTATGTGCTGACGCTTCTGATGCTTGTATTTTTTGGCAAAAAAAATCGTTCGCCCAGGGCGCTTGGCGTTATTTATGATAAGGGTGCACGGTAGGAGAGAGCGGCATGAGCATTGCTTTGATCGGATTTCAGACATTGGGTATATGCGCCATCTTTTTTGCGCTGGTGCTTCTGTTAAGCGGGGACGGCTCTAAGGAACAGAAAATGATGGAATATTTTCTGGTGGGTGCGTTGGTACAAAATATCGGATACCTGCTGGAGCTGACGGCGCCTACGATGGAAGCGGCCTTGGTGGCGGTGAAGATGCAGCATCTTGGAACCATGACCATACCGATCTGTTACTGCTACTTTATTTATATCTATTGTTTTGAGGAGGCGCCGCTTAAGTCACTGCGGCTTTTGGCAGCCGTTGACGGTTTTCTTCTGCTGGGGATTCTGACCTGTGACCACCATCGCTTTTTTTACAGACAGGTGGGATGGCACACGACGGCGGAGGGACATTCCTATCTGTTTCTGGAGTATGGGCCGGGATTTGCGGTCTTTATCATTTGCGCGACGCTCATTCCTTATGCGATGTCCCTGCGGGTGCTGATCCGCGCCTGTGCCAGAAAGGGTGAGGACGCGGTGGATCGCAAGTACGGGCTGATTTTAGGACTCTCCTTTCTGCCGGTTATCGCTCTGTACGCATATGTCACGAAGCTGACGCGGGCGTACGATTTTACGCCGGTAGTGATTGGGCTGGTGCTCTCCTTCGTGGTGATTCTGGTATGGAGCAGGCGGGTTTACGACTTTGGCAGTCTGGCGTCGGGTGCGCTTTTGAACAGTATGAGCGACGGTGTGATTGCGCTGGATGAAAAGAGGCGCATCGTCAACTACAATCCGGCGGCGGCACGGATTTTTACAGGCCTAAACGGCCGTGCCATAGGCAGAAACATCGGGGAAATACTGGAGTTTCCGGAACCGGAGCCGGGCGAGGAGATAAATCATGATATTTTCATAGGGGACCGATTCTATCAGAGCCATGTGGAGCCTGTGCCGGACCGCTTTGGTGTGGTTAAGGGACATGTGGTACTGATTCTGGACATGACGGAGATCCGCAACAATATCGAGGAAATCAAGCGTGTCAGAATACAGGCGGAGCAGGCAAACGAGGCGAAGAGTGAGTTTCTGGCCAACATGTCCCATGAGATCCGCACGCCCATGAACGCCATTGTGGGGTTGAGCGATATCATCATGGAGGAGAGCAAGGGGCGGAAGGTGCACGATTATGCCTGTGATATTAAGTCGGCGTCCCGAAATCTTTTGGCGCTCATCAACGACATCCTAGATCTGTCAAAGGTGGAAGCCGGGAAGATGGAGCTGGTGTGCACGGATTATCATATTAAGAACATTGTGGACGAAGTGATTAATATGATGGACGGCGCGGCGTCGAAACGGGGGATTCTGCTCAAATGCGAGTATGATATGTCTATACCGTGCCGCTACCACGGCGATGAGGGAAGGATCAGGCAGATTCTCATCAATCTTTTAAACAACGGGTTAAAATTTACCAAGGAAGGGCATGTAAAACTTTCCGTGGGCGGCGGGCCGGGAGAGGACGCGGACACGGCGCTTTTACACATTGAGGTGAGGGATACCGGCTGCGGCATTAAGGAAGAAGATCTCGGGAAGATTTTTGAGAATTTCAGTCAGGTGGACGCGAAACGAAACCGCGCCGTGGAAGGAACCGGACTAGGGCTGTCCATCACCAGGCATCTGGTGGCGCTGATGGGCGGAACCATCCGGGTGGAGAGCGTGTACGGGGAAGGTACGGCCTTTATTTTAGACATTCCGCAAAAGATTGTGGATCGGAGAAGTCTGACGGAGGTACCGAAGGAGATTGCCGGAGAGGAAGAGGAGATACAGGTTTTCACGGCAAAAGACTGCCGGGTGCTGGTGGTGGACGATAACCTTGTCAACCGGAAAGTGGCCAAAGGCTTCCTGCGGCCGTACGGCCTGATGATCGACGAGGCGGACAGCGGTATGAAGTCCATAGAATGCGTCAGACAGACGAAATATGATATTATTTTTATGGATCACATGATGCCCGAAATGGACGGTATTGAGGCAGTACAGATCATCCGCGGTGAATGCGGGGAGAACGGTACACTGCCGGTGATTATCGCGCTGACGGCAAACGCCATGGAGGGCGTCAGGGAAATGTTTTTGCAAAACGGTTTTCAGGACTTTATCACCAAGCCGTTAGACAAGAAAGCGCTCAACGAAGCGCTCTGTAAGTGGATACCCGAGAAAAGGCGCAAAGCGCCGGATTCTTGGGAGGAGAGCGTGGAAAAAATGAGGAAGGCGAAGCCGGAAGAAAAATAGAATGAAGAAGCGGCGGGAGTGCATTTGAGGCAATATTGCCAAAAATGCACTCCCTTTTTTGGTTGAGGTTACGCGATTAACCTATTGTGTTTATTATGGTATGAGATTACACTGATTCAAGAAGTGACAAGAGGGAAAGAAATTTGGCACAGCAGGAAAGAAAGCGGATCATGCGGAGGGATTATGGCACAGAGGGTAAGAATTGCGGATCTTGCGGAGGAGCTGGGGCTGAGCACAGCCACGGTTTCCAATGTGATCCACGGAAAGACGAAAAAGATATCGGATGAGACAGTGAAACGGGTGCAGGCGCTTTTGGAGGAGCGGCAGTATATTCCGAGCATGGCGGGGCTTTTGCTTGCGAGGAACGATTCCCGCATCATCGGCGTGGTGGTAAACAACCATGAGAAATATGAAGGAAGGGCGCTGGAGGATGCCTTTGTGTCCGCTTCTCTGAACGCCCTGCTCTTTGCACTGGAAAAGGCTGGGTACTTTATGATGATAAAGGTCACGCGGGAATGGAGCGAGGTAGAGCGGTTTGCTTCCATGTGGAATATGGATGGGATGGTGCTTCTGGGGTTCTGTGACAGCGATTACGAGAAACTCCGCGAGAGAATGCATATTCCTTTTGTCGTCTACGACGGATTTTTTGAGACGGACAGGAGTATTTGCAATCTGACGATTGACAACTTCGACGGCGGCCGTCAGGTGGGCGTCTACTTGAGGGAGATGGGGCACCGGCGGGCAGTTCTGATCTCCGACAATGGGGTCTGCATGGATGCGGAAAGGATGGCGGGCTTCCGGGCAGGCTTTTTTGACGGGGAGGCGGATTATCTGGAAGTGCCGATGAACAGGGAGGGACGGTACTCCTTTTACCGGGAGAATATAGGACGGATACAGGCATGTACGGCGGCGTTTGCGGTTTCGGATGTGTATGCGGCGGAGTTTATGCACTTTCTGATGGAGCGGGGGATTTCCGTGCCGGAGGAGATGTCGGTGGTGGGATTTGACGATAACGCGCTGTGTGAGAGCTGTTTTCCGCGGCTTACCACAGTGGGGCAGGACGCGGGAGAGCGGGCGCGCATGGCGGTGCGCGCGCTAAAGGAATTGCGGGCCGGAAATGCAGTGCCGAAGGCGGAGGCGCTTCCCGTAAATTTGATCATACGGGACAGTGTGGCAAGGCATAAACGGTGACACATTTTGTATGAAAAGTAGTGTAGATGCGGAATATTTCCTAAAAACTATAACATGGAGGAAGAGATGCAAGGGAAAGGAAACAGCTTTCGAGGAGACTTAATTGGCATAGCGCTGCCGATTACATTACAGTCCCTTTTACAGTCATCCTTCGGGATGGTGGATCAGATTATGATTGGGCAGCTAGGCAGTGAGAGCATTGCGGGGATCGGGCTTGGCGGAAAATTTGCGTCCGTCTATACGGTGGTGCTGGGAGCGGTGGCGGCGGCAGCAGGCATAATGGCGGCGCAGTATGTGGGGGCGAAGGACGAGAGGGGCATGAGCAGAAGCTTTTATCTGAACCTGCTTTTGGGGATTTTGCTCGCCGGTGGCTTTATGGCGGTATGCGGCTTTTTTCCGGAGCAGGTCATGTCCTTGTACACACAGGACGGGGGTGTGAGGATGCAGGCGGCGTTTTATCTGCGGCTTTACGCCATTTCTTTTCCGTTGATGGCTATGTCTACCACTATGACAGTGTTTTTGCGCTGTGTCGGAAAAGCGGCGTTTCCGCTTGCTGCGAGTTTCTTTTCCGTACTTTTGAATACCGGACTGAATTATCTTCTGATCTTTGGCAGGTGCGGGTTTCCCTCCATGGGTGTGCGGGGAGCGGCTATGGCCAGCGTGATCGCGCAGGCGGCGGCGTTTGGCATGACGGCGGTTTATTTCTGGCAGGATGCCGGGTTTCAGACTTACTTTCGAGGCAGCCGTCTGCGGGCCTCACTTCGGCTGACGGGAGAGGAGTGGTCGCAGTATCTAGGGATTCTTTCACCTATTCTAGTCTGTGAGTTTGCGTGGAGTCTGGGTGAGAATATGTATGCGGTGATTTACGGGCGTCTCGGAACGGCGTCCTGTGCGGCGATGACGATGACGGGGCCTGTGCAGGGGTTGATGATCGGACTGTTAAGCGGTGTTTCTCAGGCGGCCGGGATTATGATTGGCAGACATTTGGGAAAGGAGGATTATGAGAAGGCCTACAGGGAGTCTAAAAAGCTGATGGGATGTGGGCTTGCCGGATCGGCGGCGCTGTCTGTGCTGCTGCTTTGGCTGGGTGGCGCTTACGTGTCACTATATCATGTGGAACCGGAAGTACAGAGAATGACCTATTTGATTTTGGTGGCTTTTGCTATAATCTCTCCCATAAAGGTACAGAATATGATCCTCGGAGGAGGCATTATTAGAAGCGGTGGCATGACGCGCTATGTGATGTGGATTGATATGATCGGTACATGGATATTCGGTGTTCCGCTGGGCTTTTTGGCGGCCTTTGTGTGGAAAATGCCGATCCATCAGGTATATTTTGCCCTTTCTCTGGAGGAGGTTGTCAGATTCTTGATCTCGGCAGTTGTTTTTCGGAAAAAGAGTTGGATGAGACGGCTATAGCTTATAAACAATGCCGCCTTTGTGTCCGATATATATAACAACAGTTTAATGACCGCAAAAGACACGAAAGCGTCTGTAGCGTGTAGCTGTGGCAAATGGATTTGCCGCGTTGGCAGCATCACGGAGGATATAAGTATGGGCATAAAAGTAGGTACGAATCCGAGTCCGGGCCGGACTGCGACTGTAGAGCCTGAACCTATTAAGCAGAGGACGCAGCAGGATATTAAGAACGAGTGCGCAGGCATTGCGGCGAGGCAGACGGCGAACGCCATCAGGATTCAAAAACAGAAAGCAAGTCAAAAGAAGAAAAAACTGAATTATAATTATAAAAAGATCTCGAGACAGATTACCATGAACAACACCTCAACGGGTGCACGCAGGGTTATTACGAAAGCCCGCGAGGAGGTAGTCTCCCTTCTCAGAAAGCAGATGAGCGGTAAATACGACGAGACCGATCTTCGCCATGCGATTATCCATGCCAGAAAGATGGAGCGGGTTGCGCGCAGGAAGAAGAAGCATCTGGAGGAGGAGGAGAAAGCCGCCGCTACGGGGAAGGGCCTTGTTGAGCAGGGGGGAGCGTCGAACGAGGACGAACGGATGAAAGAGCTTGAAGAGTCCATGGAGAATGTGAAGGACGAGGAGCTGGAGCGGATGCAGGAGTTGATGGAGGAGTATGAGCGGCTCATGCAGGAGCTTGAGGATACAGGCGGGGCCAACGATCTCATGAAGGAGTATATGGGCGCGTCTGAGCAGGAAATGACGCCGGAACAGGTCGATCAGCTCCGGAAAAAGCACCGGGCCAATGAGATGAAGGACATCGTGGAGGCGGATATGAAATATCTGAAGGCGATGTTCAATAAGCTGGAGAGAGAGAAGCAGGCGGTAAGCCAGCAGGCATTCCAGCAGGAGACGAATCCGGCGGTATCGCTGGAGCTTCAGGGAGTGGACATTCCGGTTTCCCCGGATGTGGGACAATCGGGGGCAGAGCTGGTGGAAGGCGCCAATGTGGACGCGTTGGCGTAAAGAGAAGAGCAGGGGGCCTTTGCTATGAAAGATAGCAGAGGCTCTTTTATCCATAGGAATTTCAGGAGAGTGGAATGGCGGATTTTCTGAAAACAGAAAAGAAATACGGACTGACCGGAGCCGTGTTAAAAAACACAGCGTATATTACGATGCTGATCGACCATTTCTTCGCGGTGGTCTTTTTAAATTATATGCAGATGTATACGGTGAACGGCAGATGGGAGCCGCGGCTTGAGCGGATCTACCGCACCGGAAGGGCTGTGGGAAGGGTTTCCTTTGTACTGTTCACTTTTTTAATTGTGGAGGGCTTTTTTTATACGAGGAGCAGAGTGCGGTTTCTGGTACGGCTTTTTCTATTTGCCTTGGTGTCTGAGATTCCTTTTGATCTGGCTCTTTCGGGAATACCCTTTGACAGGAGCGGACAGAATGTGTATTGGACCCTGTTTCTGGGTGTACTGGTGCTGACGCTGTGGGAGTATCTCTCCCATCATGGGAATGTTTTTGCCGCGTTGGGACGCTGGGTGGTGCTGTTTGCGGGATGTACGGCAGCATATCTTGGCTCGACGGATTATCGGTTTATGGGGGTTCTTCTCATATTTACCATGTATCAGACGAGGAAAAAGGATGAGGGCGTCCGGTTTATGGCTGCGGGACTGGTCATGTTGTTTGGAACATGGGGTTCTAACTTGATCCGCTATGCGGACATGTACTCGGCGGATTATCTGTTTCGCTTTTCCATGCGGGAAATGTACGGATTGCTGGCCTTTGTGCTGATTTTCCTCTATAGCGGGGAGAAGGGGCGGCAGTTTCCGAAGCCGTTTTATTATGGATTTTATCCTGTGCATCTGCTGATCCTGTATGGCATTGCGAGGGTGGTTGGAGTTATGTAAACATATAAAAGCGGAAAGCAAATCCCGGGATATGCAAATGATCCCGGGATTTGCGGATTATTATGTAAACCATCGACCGGAGGCGCCGCACGGAAGCACGAGTCCATTTGCGGTGACGGGCAGTCCGATTTCCGAGGATTCCACGTGGCCGCCGTATGTCGGGACAAGGGCGGTGTGTATCATGTAGGTGAGTACTGCGGGTTGCAGTCCGGTGGTATAGGAGTTAACGAGGAAAAACAGGGCGTTCTTTGACAACAGCCTGGCGGCAAGCTGAATGAGAGGAAACACATTTTCCTCGATTTTCCAGATTTCGCCTTTCGGACCGCGGCCGTAGGAGGGCGGGTCCATGATAATGCCGTCGTAAGTGCTGCCGCGGCGGATTTCCCGTTCCACGAATTTGACGCAGTCGTCCACCAGCCAGCGGATCGGTGCATCGGAAAGCCCGGAGGCGGCCGCGTTTTCTTTCGCCCATGTGACCATGCCCTTGGAGGCGTCCACATGTGTGACAGCCGCGCCCGCTGCGGCAGCGGCCAGCGTGGCGCCGCCGGTGTAGGCGAAAAGGTTCAGGACTTTGAGGGGACGGCCGGGGTCCTGCGTCTTTGCGTTCTTTATTATACCGGAAAACCAATCCCAGTTGACGGCCTGCTCCGGAAAAAGTCCCGTGTGCTTGAAGCTGAACGGTTTCAGACGGAAGGTCAGATTCCGGTAGCGGATGCTCCACTCCTCGGGCAGATCAAAAAATTCCCATTCTCCGCCGCCTTTCTGACTGCGGTGGTAATGACCGTTTTTCTTTTTCCAGTTTATGTCCGTTTGCGGGGTGTCCCAAATCACTTGGGGATCGGGCCGCACCAGAATAAAACGGCCCCACCGTTCCAGCTTTTCGCCCTTTGAACAGTCTATCACTTCATAGTCTTTCCAGTTGTCTGCAATCCACATATACGTGTCCTCTCCAGTGAAATGGTGGCACAGCTTGTCCGGCTGCGCTTTTGTCAATCGAAGGTAACGTGTTATAAGCCATCTGTACACTTTCCATAGGATAGCATATTTTTGGGGGATGTACAACATGGGATGGGATTTGTGGGAAGGAAGAAAAATGTGTTTGTTTTCCTAATTATATATAGTATAATAAATGGCATGGAGGGGCTTGCGGAATATTTCTTCGCAGGCTCGTTTGTTCCTGGGAAAAATACTTTCAGAATGTGAGGACCTGCATATGAGTAAAGCGTATATGAAAAAGATCGTGTGTTTCGGAGATTCCAATACCTACGGCTATAATGCGGAGAAGATTGACCGTTTCACGGAGGAGGAAAGATGGACCTGCCTTCTTTCGAAGCATTTGGGCGAAGGCTATCATGTGGTGGAGGAAGGCTTGGAGGGGAGAACGACATGTCTGGATGATCCGCTGTTTGAGGGCTTGTGCGGCTTTCAGTATCTATACCCGTGTCTCATGACCCATAAGCCGGTGGACTTGCTGCTGATTATGCTGGGCACCAATGACGTGAAACAGCGTTTTTCCTGTACGCCTGCGAATGTAGCCAAGGGAATGGAAAGACTGGCACAGAAAGCCATTGATTCCAAAGTCGCATTCAGAGACGGCAAACCTAACATTCTGGTGATTGCGCCGCCTGCGATTGCGCCGGAATATAAAGACACGGATGTTTACGGAGAAATGGGAGAGGGCTGTGACGTGAGAAGCCGCGCGCTTGCACCCCTGTATGAGCAGGTGGCGAAAAATCTGGGATGCCACTATTTAGATGCGGGACAGATTCCGGGAGTGGAAATGAATCCCTATGACTTTATGCATCTGAGTTTACAGTCCCATAGCGCATTTGCAAAGTATCTGGCAGAGAAGATTCCCGGTCTGATTTAGAAGCAGAAAAAGGAGCATTCCATTGAATGGGAGGCTCCTTTTTTGATCTGAAAAAATACTCTCATCTGAACAGGTTTGCTCCAAATCATGGAGCCGTCAGGCGCCGGACTGCGACGCCAGATAGTTCGCGCCCCACATGCCGGCAGAATTGCCGAGCGCAGCGGCGGTAATATGTACATGAGAAAAGCTGGGCATAATAAACCGGCTCTTTTTCGCCTCGATTTTTTGCAGGATCATAGGCTGGGACATGACGCCGCCTCCGAGAATGATGCAGGAGGGATTATAGATGTGGGTCAGCGTTGCAAGTCCGAGCATGATTTCATCCACCCATTTGTCAATGATGCCGACCACCGTATCATCGTGGAGCGCATCAAATATTTTTCTGCCTGTGTCAAGATCCGGGCGATAGGGCTGCATCATATGCAAAAGCCCGGTCGTGGAAGCGTATTTTTCGTAGCATCCGTCAAAATAATCACTGCCTGAGAGCCGTGCGTCACTGTGTGTGATGATGGCGCCGAACTCGCTGGCGGAATAGCTGGAACCATGGAAGATTTTTTTGTCGTTTATGACGGCGCCGCCGACTCCGGTTCCATAGGTCAGCATCAGGAATTGGCTGTAATTTTGGCCGGCGCCGTAAACCGCTTCGCCCAGAGCGGCAGCATTTACGTCATTTTCCACGGAGACAGGAACATGAAACAGTTCTTCCAGGGTTTTTTTATATTGGATGCCCGTGTACCCGGGAATATTCTGATTGGCATAGATAATATACCCGTCTTTAGCATCAACCTGTCCGGCAGTGCTGATGCCGATGGCATCATAACCGGAATGATTCTGAATCATGGAAATAACAGTCTCCAATATGTGTTTGCCGCCTTTTTGGGCATGGGTGGGAACTTCTTTGGTGTCGGTCAGATGATTGTCCTGACAGACACCGCATTTGATGGAAGTGCCTCCGATATCAAATACAAGATTTTTCATAAATATTTCTCCCGTTAGAATGTCTGCCTGGCTTCCTGCCCGCAGGAACACGAATGTACCTATATTAAATATGAACCTTGCAGACTGCTTTTTTAAGGAACATATCGTCGCTGACAGCGATGTTTGGCTTGTGGGGTTCCCCTGCCATGCAGATGATGAAGTTTTCCGTGCCGATCAGGCAGCTTCCCAAATCGGCCGTCACTGCATTGCCCACATCGCCTTCCTCGTTATAGTTGAAATATTCAGCTTTTGTGCTGTCTCCGGTGTCCACCCGCTCGGTGCCAGCCAGATCCATCTGAATATCCATGTAGTTTTTGTGAAACTCATACTGTCTTTCCTCAACAGGAGCGGCAGAGGTTTCCATGACATTGATAAACACATTGTCCTGATCCACAATCGTTTTGCCGACAGGCAGCTCGTTCAGATCATGGGAAAGGATAAAATCAATGGCGGTATCCAGATTCTTATTCATACCTTTATACAATTTGAGATGAGACATTTTATCATAAATCATATATATGGGAGCCTCCTATTTGATGCCGTTATAAAACCGCTGTGCTATTTCCAAAGGTCTGGTGATCGCGCCGCCCACGACTACCGCGTGTACGCCGAGTGAAAGCATTTTTTTTGCCTGCTCGGGCGTATGGATTTTTCCCTCGGCAATGACGGGAATCGTCAGAGCGGATACTAATTTCTCTGCCAGTGGAAAATCCGGGCCGTCCGTTTTGGGCGAGTAGTCCGTATAACCGCTTAAAGTAGTGCCTACAAGCTGCACCCCGCATTCGGCGGCGTTTACGCCCTCTTCAACTGTGGAAATATCCGCCATCAACACAATGTCAGGATATTTTTCCTTAATCTGCGCAATAAATTCGTTGATGGTACTGCCGTCTCCCCGCGCTCTCATGGTGCAGTCCAAGGCAACGATGTCTGCCTCGGCATCGACCAGTTCATCGATTTCTTTCATGGTTGGAGTGATATAGGAAGCATAGCCTTCTACTACGCGTTTTACCAAGCCGATTACAGGCAGGCCGGTGGCTTCCTTGATGGCAACGACGTCCCGGATGCTGCTGGTACGGATGCACTTGCTGCCCGCCTGCTTGGCAGCATTTGCAAAAAATGGCATGATGGACATGTCCTGACAGTACATGGGCTCACTTGGTAGAGCCTGACAGGATACAATAATAGAACCTTTGGTGGCAGCTAGTATGTCTGCTAAGTTTGCTCTCATAATTTCCTCCATTCTTTCGGTTTTGGTCGAGTTATTATTCCCATGATGCGATGCCACCATTATAACATGAAAAAAATTTCCGGACAATAAAAAAATAAAAAAATATTCATATTAGAATCGGAAATGAAAACTTTTTTAAAATCGTATTGACAAAATATTCGATTCAAAGTAAAATTTAAGTACACTATCATTGATGATCATTACATGTGATCATTACGTGCATGAATGGTCATTACATACATGAAAGGAGAGGAAAATGAAAAAGTTATTGGCACTACTCTTGATCGGAGCTATGACACTTTCTACAGTGGCATGTGGCTCCAGCGCACCGGCTGCTGAGGAAGTAAAGCCGGAAACCAAAGAGGAGGCTCCCGCGGCAGCAGAGGAGGAAGCTCCCGCAGCGGAGGAGGAAGCTCCGGCAGCAGAGGAGGAGGTTTCCGCAGGAGGCGATGCAGCTTCCGAGATCACTCTTTGGACTTACCCTATCGGAAAATGGGGCGATGAGGCTACGGTAAAGGGTCTTACCGACGCTTTCACGGCAAAGACCGGTATCGCTGTAAACGTAGAGTTTTTGGCTTATGCTGACGGCGATGACAAAGTAAACACGGCGATCACGGCAGGGCAGGCGCCTGACCTTATTATGGAAGGACCTGAGCGTCTGGTTGCAAACTGGGGAGCAAACGGATACATGGTTGATCTGTCCGATATGCTGGATGATACCGATAAGTCGGAAATTCAGGCAGCGCCTCTGGCTGCATGTACTGCACCGGGCGGCGAAGTATATGAGTACCCCCTTGTTATGACGGCACACTGTATGGCAGTTAACATGAACGCTTTCAAGGAAGCGGGCGCTGACCAGTATTTGGATTTAGAGACGCACACATGGACAACCGAAAACTTTATCAAGGCTGTTGAGGCTCTCTATGCACACTACAATGACACGGTAGCAGCAGTTTACTGCGCAGGACAGGGCGGAGATCAGGGAACCAGAGCACTTGTTAACAACCTGTACGGCGGTTCCTACACGGATGAAGCTCACACCGCTTATACATGGAATTCTCCTGAAAACGTGAAGGCTCTGGAGCAGTTAAAGGGCATGGACGGTATTGCTTTTGACGCTTCCTTAGCAGGCGGCGATGAGATCGCTAAGTTCTATCAGGGTATTTTAAAGATGGCATTCTGCTGGAATATCGCGCAGCAGTTAGACCCTAACGCAGCAGGAACAGGCGCAGGCCTTACCGTTACAGGTGAAGAGATCGAGTTCATGAGCTTCCCTTCCGAGACGGGTGAATCCAAACTGCAGGGTGGTATTTGGGGCTTCGGTATTTTTGATAACGGTGATGCGGCACGTATCGAGGCATCCAAACAGTTCATCAAATATATGGCTGACTCCGAAGCGACTGTAGATGCGGTGAAGGCAGCGAACTACTTTGCAGTTCGTTCTGCGGCAGAAGGTACAGATTTAACGGCAATCTGGGCGGACAACGAGATCATGGATGAATATCAGGTTCTGATGCCTCAGCTTGGCGACTACTATCAGGTTACACCCGGTTGGGCAGGACAGCGTACCGCATGGTGGACGATGCTTCAGAAGATCGGCTCCGGCACGGATGTAACGGAAGCGCTTACACAATATGAAGGCGAAGCTAACGCAGCAATGGCTGAATAATCGAACGACACACTGTTCTGAAGAGACGGTTTAGTCAGAGCGCCCCTTCCACCGGGAGTGGGAGGGGCGTTTTTATTAAAAACAGGTAAATCATACAATCTTTCACAGACAATGGGGAAAGGGGGCGCATTTTCTTGAGTAGTCAGGTTACGCAAAAAAGAAGCCGGGCATTACAGCGCAGAGAAGATATAGCCGGTTATAGTTTTATGCTGCCCAGTCTGATTTTTTTTGTAGGCTTTGTTCTGATTCCGATGGTCATTTGTATTTGGCTGAGTCTGACGGATTCTAACATGCATACGCAAGGCGGCGGTAACTTTATAGGATTAACGAATTTTAGCAATCTGTTTAAAGATGAGGTATTTCTGGATGCGTTATGGAATACCTTTGTCATTGTATTTGTGAGCGTACCTGCCGTAACGGCATTCTCTTTGTGGGTGGCTTCCGCTATCTATAAATTGAAAATGCCTGTTCTTTCGGCATTCAGATGTATTTTCTATCTGCCTGTGGTTACCGGTTCCGTAGCGGTAACGGTAGTCTGGAAATGGATGTTTGATAATTATACGGGTATTTTGAACTCTGTATTAAAGACGACCGGCGTCATCGACACCAATATTAACTGGCTGGGTGATGAGAAATATGCGCTTTGGTGTATTATACTGATTCTGTTTACCACATCGGTAGGCCAGCCGATCGTACTGTATGTGTCGGCGCTGGGCAACGTGGATGCATCCCTGGTGGAAGCGGCGCAGGTGGACGGGGCCACGGATCTGCAGGCTTTCTGGAGAATCAAATGGCCGCAGATTATGCCGACCACTTTGTACATACTGGTCATTACCACGATTAATTCTTTCCAGTGTTTCGCGCTGATTCAGTTGTTGACGCAGGGCGGTTCCGGAACACAGACGGTTATGTATTACATCTATTATACGGCCTTTAAGCTTACCGAGCAGAGCGGACATTTCGGTTATGCTAATGCAATGGGCGTTGTTTTGGCTATCTTCATAGGTATTTTGTCGGCTGTTCAGATGCGGCTGGCAAAAGAGAAGTAGAGGAGGAGAAGCGATGGAAAATAAAACAGGAAACGGTAAAGTTTATAAAATTATTTCGCTGATCATACTGGTGGTTTTGGCGTTCCTTTTCTTATTCCCCCTCTATTGGATCATCACCGGTGCGTTCAAGCCGCCGGCAGATATTTATGCACAGAAGCCTGTCTGGTGGCCCAGCGAATGGGTAACGACGAACTTCAGTAATTTAATGAATAAGCGTACTGCGCCTATGTGGGAGATCCATATGCCTTTCAGTCGGTTTTTTAGCTCCGGCGGAGAGAGCATCACGCTCGCTACGGGACCTACCGTTCCGGCGGTGTTCAGATGGCTTTTGAATACGATTTTCATGGCGGTGGCGGCTATGTTTCTTACCTGCTTTACCGCTACGATGGCAGGTTATGCACTGGCGAAGAAGCGCTTCCGCGGACGCAGTATTTTATTTGGTCTGATCATATGCGCTATGGCGCTGCCAAAGCAGGTAGTATTGATTCCCCTGCTAAAGGAAATGTCCGCCATTGGTCTTTATAATACCATTTGGGCGATCATATTTCCGACGGTGGGATGGCCCTTCGGTGTGTTCCTGATGAAACAGTTTTCGGAAGGCATTCCCGGGGAGATTCTGGAAGCCGCACGTATTGACGGCGCGGGAGAATGGAATACTTTTGCGACGATTGTTTTTCCGATGGTAAAGCCGGGTGTGGGTGCATTGGCGATTTTCACCTTTATTAATTCATGGAATGATTACTTCATGCAGTTGGTTATGGTAAGCAGCAATGTAAATTATACAATCTCTTTGGGTATTGCTACCTTACAGGCGGAAACCTCTATAGATGTGGGTATGCTGATGGCCGGTGCGGTTTTGGCATCCGTTCCGATTATCGTTGTATTCCTGATGTTCCAGAAATATTTTACACAGGGTATTACGATGGGAGCGGTCAAGGGCTGATCGCGGTTGTCTGTGCTGCTGTTATGGAAACCCGCAGTAACCTTTGGCTTGGTATAGAGAAAGGATGATGTTAAAATGGATACGAAAAAATTTCGGGGAATTTTCCCGGCGCTGTATGCATGTTATGATGAAGACGGAAAGGTTTCATCCGACAGAACGAAAGCGCTTACGCAGTATTTGATGGATAAGGGAGTGCAGGGGCTTTATGTGGGCGGCTCTTCCGGAGAGTGTATCTATCTGAGCAAAGAGGACAGAAAGAAAACGCTGGAGGCCGTGATGGAGGCTGCCGGAGGAAAGCTGGTGATCATCGCACATGTTGCCTGCAATAACACTGAGGACAGCCAGGAATTGGCAGCTCACGCGGAAAGTCTCGGGGTAGATGCCATTGCATCCATACCGCCAATCTATTTCCATTTGCCGGAACATGCCATTGCCGGATATTGGAACGCGATTTCCGCTGCGGCGCCGAATACGGATTTTATTATTTATAATATACCGCAGTTGGCAGGCACTTCTCTGACGATTAATCTGCTGCGGGAAATGAAAAAGAATCCACGAGTGATCGGTGTGAAAAATTCTTCTATGCCGGTACAGGATATCCAGCTTTTCAGAGACGAGGATGTTATCGTATTTAACGGACCGGATGAGCAGCTGGTTTCCGGACTGGCTATGGGAGCTGTCGGAGGCATCGGCGGTACTTATGGCGCTATGCCGGAACTGTATCTGAAGATTTTTGAGCTTTTCTCACAGGGAAAGACAGAGGAAGCAAGAGAGATTCAGAATGCGGCGTGCAGAATTATCTATAAGATGTGTTCTACTCACGGCAATATGTATGCTGCGATCAAAGAGATTATCCGCTTGCAGGGCGGACCCGATGTGGGCGGCGTGAAAGCGCCCTTGGCGGATCTGACGGAAGAAGACCGGGCGATCTGTAAAGAGATTGCAGATATGATTGCGGAAACGATTCAGAAATATTGTTAAAAAAATAGCATGGGCAACCATGCTATTTTTCCCAAAAGTAGGAAGGGATGCTGATTTTGAATACGACTAACTTGCTGCAGGATATTCAATTAAACTATAATCAGTTTACGAAAACAGAGAGAAAAATAGCTGATTTTGTAATTGGAAATTTGAACAGAGTATTGTTTATGTCTATTACGGATCTGGCGGAGGCAAGCGGTGTGGCCGACGCAAGCGTGTATCGGTTTTGCAGGAGCGTGGGTGCAAAAGGATATCAGGATTTTAAGATGAAATTGTCTTTCAGTGCATCGGCGGATGAAATGGATGCGGCGGAAACGGAAAATTTCAAGATAGATTCCCTTGAATATACGTTGGATAAAATACTGCAGCATCATATCGGTGTGTTAAAGGAAACCCGAATGTTAATCAGGCAGGAGGCGGTCAGAAAAACACTGCAGATGATGGAAGAGGCGAAAAACATATATTTTTTTGGAATCGGAGATTCCCTGCTGACAGCAAAAGAAGCCAGAAATAAATTTTTGAGAATCTGTAATAAGGTAAATTCTATTGACGATCCTCATATGCAGGCGATGACTGCTTCCATGGCGGGGGCTGACGATTTGATCTTTATCATTTCCTATTCGGGAGCGACGAAGGATAATGTATATGTAGCGGAGATCGCAAAAAGGGCGGGGGCGAAAGTGATAGGCATAACCCATTTTATCAAATCCCCTCTGACTGCCTATACGGATGTGCTTTTAGTCTGCGGGTCCAATGAAGGCCCGCTGGACGGGGGCGCTATGGGAACCAAGCTGAGTCAGCTCTATGTGATTGACGTGCTGTTTCAGGAGTATTATTCACGCAACAAGCAGGTGTCCGTGGAAAATAATAAAAAAACATCAAGAGCCGTAGTAGATAAGCTCTATTGAGGGCTGTGGCTGCGCTTTGACGCTATCAGAGCCGCCTTTTTGGTATGCTGCGATAGGGGAAATAAGAAAAATAAGAAAAATCGAAAAAAAAGAGAAATTTCTCTTGCAATTCCTAAAAACTTCATATATACTAGTTTGTGCTGTGGCATGATAGCTATGAAGCGTGAGGTTGCTGCCTTCGTGGCAGGTTTTCCGTGGAGCGAATGTCAAGT
>CARUOB010000040.1:0-16820 GCA_949076555.1 uncultured Lachnospiraceae bacterium
CGAGATCAGACAGGGATTTCTGACCGTGCAGGGAGGCCACCGGGTCGGACTGGCCGGACAGGTGATTCTGGATGGGGAGGGCCGGATTAAAAACATGAAATACATACGTTATTTAAATATCCGGATTGCCCATCAGATACGGGGAGCCGCGGACGCGCTGATGCCTTTTTTGTTTGAGGATGGCCGGGTGGTGAGCACACTTTTGATTTCTCCGCCGGGCGGGGGCAAGACTACGATGCTTCGGGATCTCATCAGGCAGGTGTCGGACGGAACGGCCTACGGGCCGGGTGTCAACGTGAGTGTGGTGGATGAACGTTCGGAGATTGCGGGGAGTTATCTTGGGGTTTCGCAAAACGATGTGGGAATCCGCACGGATGTGTTGGATGGCTGTCCGAAAGTGGAAGGCATGATGCGGCTGATCCGCTCTATGGCCCCCCGGGTGCTGGCGGTGGACGAGGTGGGGAGCCTGGCGGACGCGCAGGCCATGCAGATGGCAGGCGGGTGCGGCTGTAAGCTGCTGGCAACGATTCACGGCGGCTCTCTTGAAGAGGTGAGACAAAAGAATTATATGCGTTATGTAATGGAACAAGGACTGTTTGAACGGTATGTGATGATGGACCGCAGACAGGGGGCGTGCAGGATCGTGGAGATCTATGACAGGGAAGGGAAACCATGTACAAGGCGGTAGGATTTTTATGCATTCTGGCCGGATGCGCCGGATGGGGGCACAGTCTGGCAGGACGGGAGAAGGAACGGGTAAGGCATCTGAAAGCGCTGTCTTGTCTGCTTGGACAGATACGGGGTGAGATATCCTACGGAAAGCATACGATGCCGGAGATCTGTCTGCTGCTTAAAGAATGGGATGACACATGTTATTCCGAATGTTTCGGGCGCATTTACAAGAGGACGTCAGAGGAGAGCGGCACGGATTTCCCGAAGGTATGGGAGGAAGAGCTTTGGAAGTGCATGGAATCGTTCCCTCTGTGGGAGGATGAGAAGCGGACGGTGGCGGAGCTTGCAAAAAGCCTGCGGTTTCGGGAAGAGAACGGACAGGCCGGACGCGTCGCACAGGCGGAAACGTTTTTGGAAGGAAGATACCGGCAGGCGGCGGAGGCCTGTGAAAATAAATCGAAAATGATACACAGCGTCAGCATACTGACAGGGCTGCTTCTGGCAATTCTGCTGCTGTGAGGGACGGGGAGGACGGATGAGCGTTAGTTTGATTTTTAAGATAGCGGCAGTCGGCATCTTGGTCACAATATTAAATCAAGTTTTAAAGCATAGCGGAAGAGAGGATCATGCCTTTCTAATCAGCCTTGCCGGGTTAATTCTTGTTTTAACTTGGATCGTTCCGTACATCTATGATCTGTTTGTGATGATGCAGACATTGTTTGAATTATAACAGGTGACATCAGACGAATTAATCGCCGGGAGCGGCAACGCAGGCCCGGCGCGGAGGGTAAATGCGATGGATATGGTGAAGGCCGGGATGGTGGGTGTGGTCGGGGTGCTGATTGCGGTGTCCTTAAAGAGCCACAAGGCGGAATACAGCGCTTATGTGGCGCTTGCTGTCTGCTTTGTGATGATGGAATATATCATGCGCTATTTTATGCAGATATTGTCTGGGATGGAGATGCTGCGGGGGTATCTGCAAGATAATTACACGTATCTCGCGCTGCTTTTAAAGGCTGTGGGAGCCACTTATGCCTGTGAGTTCTGCGCGGGAATCTGCAAGGACGCGGGATATGCCGGTGTGGCGGGACAGGTTGAAATGCTGGGTAAACTTTACATTCTCGCTATGGGAATGCCGGTGCTGTTTTCCCTGATGGAGAGCATACAATCAATCATATAAGAGAGGGGCGAGGCGGATGGGATCACTGGAGAGCGCTCTCGTATGGGAGCAGATGGAGATGGATGCGGTTGCCAGAGATTTTGACAGGCTGTTTCCCGCTTACTCCTTTGACGGGGAGGCGGTGCTTGCCGACATTATGAGCGGCCAGCTCTGGGAGGCGGCGAAGAAATTGTGCGGCGGCATATCCGGCGCTGTCCTGTTTCAGAAAGAAGAATTTCGATCGTTATTTTTTACTGTTTTGGTGCTGGGCGTGGCGGCGGCTCTTTTCTCCAATTTTGCCGATCTGTTCCACGACCATCAGGTGTCGGATATCGCGTTCTATTTTGTATACTTGCTGTTGATTGCGGTGCTCCTAAAATTTTTTGTGCAGACAGCGGAAGAGGTGAAGGAGATTTTAAACGGTGTGATCACTTTTGTCAGGCTTTATATTCCCACTTACATACTGGCTGTGGGCGGCGCTTCGGGAGCTGTCTCCGCTACCGTGTATTATCAGCTCTTTCTGGCGGCGGTCTATCTGATTGAGCGGGGCTATCTTCTGGTGCTGGTCCCGTTTGTTTATGTATATATTTTGCTGTCGGTGATCAACGGGATCTGGATGGATGAAAAACTTGTTTTGCTTTTAGAACTTGCGGAGAAACTGATAAAGGGCAGTCTAAAAGCGTCTGTCTGGCTGATTACGGGATTCAGTCTGATGCAGTCGATGATATCGCCTGTTATTGATTCTTTGCAGTCCTCTGCGGTCAAAAAGGCGCTTTCCGCCGTGCCGGGAATCGGCGGACTGACGGAAGGGATGTTTGAGGTGGTGCTTGGGTCTGCTGTTCTGGTCAGAAACAGTCTGGGGCTTTTTATGACATTTGTGCTGATTGCGGTTTGTGCCGCACCCATTCTGAAAATCGCTGTGGCAGCATGTGTGATGAAGCTGAGTGCGGCGCTGATCGGCATCATCAGTGACAAACGTCTGACAAACTGTGCAAGCAGGGTGGGAGAGGGGCAATTGATGCTTTTGCGGATTGCGCTGACTACTGTGGGAATGTTTATGATTCAGGCGGCCATCATCAGTTATTCCACAGGACAGGCTTTGCGCTGAACGGGGGTGGCGGAATGCTTGACACGATCAGAGAGATCGGTATTTTTATGATTGCGGCGCAGGCAGTCGTACATTTTGCGCCGGGGAGACAGTACGAAAAGTATATCAAATCCGTTTCGGGCATTATCATACTTCTGCTTTTTTTGAAACCTGTTTTACAGCTTGCCGGAGCGGCGTGGGAGGAGCCGCAGATTCTTTTGGAGAGATGGGGGGAGTTTGGGGATACGCCTGATTTTTCGGAAGAAATGCAAACGGACGGTGTGGCGAAAGAAGTGGTTGACAGGATGGGTGAAAAGATAAAGGAGCGGCTAAACCGGGAACTTGAAACCGACGCATATTTTGTAAGCCATGCTGCCATCCGGTTTATACAGGAACAGGATACGGAGGGAGGTGCGCTTCTGCCGGAGGTTGAAATTCAAATGAAAGAGAGAGCGGAGGAGGAAGAAGGTGGAAAGATCGGGATTGAAAAAATTGTGATCGGACAGTCAAAGGAATCGGCGCAGGACGCAGATTTGACGTCTTATCGAAAACGGTTTGCCATGCTTTTGGGAATAGAGGAAGAGAGAGTGGAGGTGAGGCTTAGTGGGTGAGGGTAAGAAGTTCTTTGAGCGGATAAGCGGCGGGAAGAAGCTCAGAAAGGATCAATGCCTGATTCTGGTTCTGGCAGGTGTCCTGCTTTGTGTGATTTCCCTGCCGGTGGAAAAAGAAAAACCAAAGTCCGGTTTATTGGACACCTCCAACGCTATAATCAAAAGCGAACATACGTTTGAAGAAGAGATGAACACGGACTACGTGACGTGCTGGGAGGAGAAACTGGAGGAGAGTCTGCGGTGTGTGGAGGGGGCGGGCAAGGTCAAAGTCCTGCTCTATGTGGGGGAATCAGAGGAAATGATTCTGGCCAGGGACGGCGCCGAGGAAGTTTCTGATACGACGGAGACGGATGCGTCGGGAGGGACCCGTCACATATCGGAGAGCAGAACGGATCAGACGGTTGTCCGCACGGTGGATGAACGGGGACAGAATGTGCCGCTTGTGGTCAAGACTACGGCCCCCGGCGTGGAGGGCGTTGTGGTGATTGCGCAGGGGGCGGACCGCGCACAGGTGCGCAGGGACATATTCGAAGCGATTCAGGTATTATTTGATGTAGACATGAATAGAATATCAATAATTAAAATGAAAACAAATAATCAGTGAAGGGGAGAAGAAATTGAAGAATATGATTAAGAAGAACCAGATGATGATTACGGCGCTGGCCATTATGATCGCGGTGGCGGGGTACTTGAATTTTGCAGGTACGAAGGTGACGGACGAGGATCTTATGAGTGTGAGCGGGGAAATGGGTGCGACCGGACTTACGCAGGAGGACGCGGAGGCGGAATACGCGGCGCTTTTGGACTTGTCGGAAGAGGATATCGAGCAGGCAGCCGGAGATATAGAAAGTCTGGACAGTGACGTGACTATGGCAGAGAGCGGAAGCGTGGACGAGGAACTGGCGAAGGCGCTCGCCGAGGAACAGATGGATGAGGTGCCCGGCGAGGCGGTCTTTACATCGGCGGAGACGTCGCCGGCTCTTTCCGGCGCGAAGCTCGAGAAAGAACAGACGCGGCTGCAGAACAAAGAGACGCTTTTGGAGATCATCAATAACGCCAATATCAGCGAAACCCAGAAGCAGGAGGCCGTGAGCAGCATGATCTCCATGACGGACATTGCGGAGAAGGAGACGGCGGCGGAGATTCTGCTAGAGGCGAAAGGCTTTGACGACGCCATTGTCAGCATAGACGGGGACAGTGTGGACGTGGTGGTAAATACGGCGGAACTTTCCGAGGCACAGCGCGCCCAGATCGAGGACATTGTCATCCGCAAGACCGGCGTGAGTGCGGATGCGGTTGTGATCAGTACGGTAAATTCTGACGAGTGACGTAACAGTGAAGCCGAAGGCTGAACTGTTACCGAGTAACCAGTGCCGGAATAATTCCTGTGTGCATTGTGAAGGGTTTTATGATACTATAGTAAAGTATGGATTTTCGGGCGGCCGGGGCCGCAGGCCCCGGGCGTGCCGGTGCATCTATGCAGTAGAAAAGCAGTTGGAGGATAAAAACGTGGGAACTTATGCGGAGGAAATAAACAGAAGAAGAACTTTTGCGATCATTTCGCACCCGGATGCGGGAAAGACAACCCTTACAGAGAAATTTCTGCTGTATGGGGGAGCGATTAATCTGGCGGGCAGTGTCAAAGGGAAGGCTACGGCCAGACATGCGGTTTCCGACTGGATGCAGATAGAGAAGGAGAGAGGTATTTCCGTCACCTCGTCCGTGCTGCAGTTTTCTTATGACGGATTCTGTATCAATATTCTGGATACGCCGGGGCATCAGGACTTTTCGGAGGACACGTACAGGACGCTGATGGCGGCGGATTCGGCGGTGATGGTGATAGACGCCTCCAAGGGTGTGGAGGCACAGACGCGAAAACTTTTTAAAGTATGCGTGATGCGCCATATTCCGATCTTTACCTTTATAAATAAGATGGACAGGGACGCGAACGATACCTTTGAACTCTTGGACGATATCGAGAAGGAACTGGGAATCGCCACCTGCCCGGTGAACTGGCCCATCGGTTCCGGGAAGAACTTTAAGGGCGTTTACGAGCGGGAGAGCGGGTGCGTGATCACTTATGCCGACACGGAGAAGGGAACGAAAGAGGGACATGCCACGAAGATTCCGTTCTCGGAGACGGAGAATCTGGCGGCCCAGATTGGGGAAGACTATTTATCGACGCTTTCCGATGAGATCGAGCTTTTGGACGGTGCCAGCGCGCCTTTTGATTTAGAGCAGATTCAGGCGGGTAATCTTACGCCTGTGTTTTTCGGGTCGGCGCTCACGAATTTCGGTGTGGAAATCTTTTTACAGCACTTTTTGAAGCTGACGACCACGCCGCTGCCCCGAAGGGCGGATATCGGTTTGATCGATCCGGTGGCACATGATTTCTCGGCTTTTGTCTTTAAGATTCAGGCAAACATGAACAAGGCGCATCGGGACAGAATCGCGTTTATGCGTATCTGTTCGGGCAGATTTGATGTGAATGAAGAGGTCAGGCATGTGCAGGGAGGTCGGGTGATGCGTCTGTCACAGCCCCAGCAGATCATGGCCGACGAGCGCAAAATTTTAAGCGAGGCCTACGCGGGAGACATCATTGGCGTGTTTGACCCGGGCATTTTTTCCATAGGCGATACCGTCTGTATGCCGGGCGAGCAGTTTGCCTATGAGGGGATACCGACCTTTGCGCCCGAACATTTCGCGAGGGTCAGGCAGGTGGATACCATGAAGCGCAAGCAGTTTGTAAAAGGTATTATGCAGATTGCGCAGGAGGGTGCGATCCAGATTTTTCAGGAGTTCAATACCGGCATGGAGGAGATCATCGTAGGCGTGGTCGGCGTTTTGCAGTTTGATGTGCTGAAATACCGTCTGGAAAATGAATATAACGTGGAAATAAGGCTGGAGAACCTGCCCTACGAGTATATCCGGTGGATTGAAAATAAAGATATTGACCTGGACAAGCTGACAGGCACTTCAGATATGAAGAAAATAAAGGATTTGAAAGATAATCCGCTGCTGCTCTTTGTCAACCAGTGGAGCATCGGCATGACGGTGGAGAGAAATGAAGGACTGATTTTGTCGGAATTTGGCAGAACGTAAGAAAGCGGAAAAGCCTGTGAGAAGGAGGGCTGCGTATGAAAAAGACAGGAATATTACTGTTTTGTATGCTGATTTTGACCGGCGCCCTTTATCTTGCGGGACGGGGACTTGCAGAGAGCAAGAGCAGTCTCTACAGGCAGGAGGATCTGGCGGCAGGCGGGGAGAACGGGAATCTGCCCGAGCAGGTGCTCACCCGGACGGATGAAGAGCTGCGGGAAGAGCAGGAGGAATGTTATGCCTTCGGCATGCTGTCTGAGGAGGAGCAGGAAGTCTATCTGGAGATTTTGGAGGCGCTCATCGATTTCAGGGAGAACGTGAGGCTTTCCAGTTGTGACAAGGAGTTGATTTCCCATGCGTTCCAGTGTGTGTTAAACGATCATCCCGAGATTTTCTATGTGGAGGGATACAGCTATACGGAATACACGCTTGGCAGCATTCTGAAAAAGATTACTTTCACGGGCAGTTATCGGTTTAGTCAGGAGGAAGTGGCGCAGAAGCAGCGACAGATAGATGATTATGTAAACCAATGTCTGGCCGGAATGCCAGAGGATGCGGATGAGTATGAGAAAGTAAAGTATGTCTACGAATATCTGATCCATCATACGGATTATGACGCCTCAGCAGAGGACAGCCAAAATATATGCTCTGTCTTTTTGGAGCGCAAGTCCGTGTGTCAGGGATATGCGAAGGCGACGCAGTATCTCTTAAACAAGGCTGGGGTATTTGCGACGCTGGTGCTTGGCCGGGTTGTGGGCGGAGAGGGACATGCGTGGAATTTGGTGCGCATCGACGGGGCATACTACTATGTGGATACCACCTGGGGGGACGCGTCCTATCAGGCGGTGGGCGGAGGCGACTATCCGGTAGAAAAGATCCCCACGATTAATTACGACTATCTGTGTGTGACCACGGAGCAGATGGAGCTGACGCATACGCAGGAAAATGTGGTGGAGATGCCGGAGTGCACTTCCATGGATGCCAATTTTTATGTGAGAGAGGGCGTCTATTTTACGGCCTTTGACGAGGAGAAGATCGGGAAAATTTTTGCGGACAGCTATGAGCGGGGGGATACCTATGTGACTCTGAAATGCGAAGGTCCGGATATCTTTCGAAAGATGCAGGAGACACTGATTGGGGAGCAGGAGGTTTTCCGCTATCTGCAATGTCCGGACAAAGCGGTATCCTATGTGGAAAACGAAAAGCAGTACAGCTTGAGCTTCTGGCTTTGATGGGACTAGGCAAGAGCGGGAAATTTTGATATACTTAATTCAATATGGAGAAATATTGGATTATGCGCAATAAGCAGCGCGGAAATGAGGAAAACATGGAACAGGAAGAAACGAAGAGCGGGTACGAGTCACAGGAGGAAAAAGCCGGGACGGTAAAGATCGCGGACGATGTGGTGGCGATGATCGCCGCGCTGGCAGCCACGGAGGTGGACGGAGTTGCGGCCATGGCGGGCAATCTCACAAATGAGCTTTTGATCCGGGTTGGCGTCAGAGGACTCTCCAAGGGAGCCAAGGTGGAAGTGTCGGGGAAAAAGGTCAAGGTAGAGCTTGCGATCACCATGGAATATGGCTACAACATTCCGGCTACCTGCCAGAGAGTGCAGACGAAGGTGAAGGGCGCGATTGAGAATATGACGGGGTTGGAAGTGCTGGATGTGAACATCCGCATTGCCGGTATCAATGTGACGAAAGAGAAATAGGACGAGTAGAGGTTATGAGCAGAAGAGAATTGCGCGAACAGGTATTTAAGCTGTTGTTCCGGGTAGAATTTAATAAAACGGAGGATATGCCGGAACAGGAGGAGCTGTTCTTTGAGGATGAGGATGCGGCAACGGACAAGGATGCAGCATATGTCTCAGAGAAATATCATAAAATTTCTGAAAAACTGGCTGAGATAGACGCGCTTTTGAATGAAAAAGCATCCGGGTGGGATACCGGAAGGATGAGTAAGGTCGATCTGACGATCCTTCGTCTGGCTGTTTATGAGATTTGTTACGACGAGGATGTTCCTACCGGCGTCGCGATCAATGAGGCGGTGGAACTTGCCAAAAAATTCGGACAGGACGCTTCTTACGGATTCGTGAACGGCGTTTTGGCTAAATTCGCATAAGGCAGGATTCGTATGCAGAACGTATATACAGTGGCACAGATCAATTCTTACATCAGAAATATGTTCACACAGGATTTTATGATGCAGAAAGTCCGGATCAGGGGTGAGGTAAGCAACTGCAAATATCATACCTCCGGACATATTTATTTTACGCTGAAGGATGCGAAAAGTGCGATATCATGCGTTATGTTTTCTTCTGACAGAAAGGGGCTTCCTTTCCGCATGACGGAGGGACAGCAGATCATAGTAAGCGGCAGTGTGGACGTCTATGAGCGAGACGGAAAATACCAGATCTACGCCAGACAGATCGAGTTGGACGGTATCGGCGCGCTGTACGAGAAATATGAGCAGTTGAAAGCGGAGCTTGCGGAGCGGGGGATGTTTGCCGAAGAGTATAAGCGGCCGATTCCCCGCTATATCAGGGTTTTGGGCGTGGTGACGGCCGAGACGGGTGCGGCGGTGCGCGACATCATCAATGTGGCGACCAGAAGGAACCCATATGTGCAGGTCATTCTTTATCCGGCCATCGTACAGGGGGATGCGGCGGTACCCAGTATCATAAACGGGATTCGGGCACTGGAGCGGCTGCGGGTGGACACCATCATTGTGGGAAGGGGCGGCGGTTCCATCGAGGATCTCTGGGCCTTTAACGAGGAGGCGGTAGCGCAGGCCGTATTCGACTGCAGCATTCCGGTGATCTCCGCGGTGGGGCATGAGACAGACGTGACGATCACGGATTTTGTGGCGGATCTGCGCGCGCCTACGCCGTCTGCGGCTGCGGAGCTTGCGGTCTGCGATTTCGGGCAGTTGGAGGAGCGGATGACCGCGTATGCCTGCACCATGCAGCGTCTTTGCAGGAGAACGGTACAAAGCAACAGGAACAGGGCAGAGCAGTACAGGGTACGATTGCGATACTTAAGCCCCCTCTATATTCTGCGCACGAGAAAAACCCAGTCCGTAACGTTGGAGGAGCGACTTCAGGCGGCGATGGAGCGAAAGCTGCAGGAGAAGAGACACCGGCTTGCGCTGTATGCCGCGCAGATGAAAGGGCTTTCGCCGCTGGACAAGCTGAGTCAGGGGTACGCCTATGCAGCTGACACGGAGGGGAGAACCCTGTCCTCCGTGGAGCAGGTGGCGGTTGGCGAACAGATCCGGGTCTATGTGAAGGACGGCAGCCTTTTGGCGCAGGTACAGGAGAAAGAGCATGGCGAAAAAAAAGGAAGAAGATAAGACGGAAATAAATAGGACAGAAAAAGAACAGACGTTATCATTGGAGGATGCGTTTGCACAAATAGAGGAATTGATCGGCCGGCTGGAGGCGGAGGACATTACGCTGGAGCAGTCCTTTGCGGAGTATAATCGAGGGATGGCGCTTTTGGCACAGTGCAATGAAACCTTAGACCGGGTGGAAAAGAAAGTGCTGAAGATCAACGAGGACGGTGGACTGGATGAATTTTAATGAGCAACTGGAGAAGAAAACAGGGGAAGTGGAGAGCGTACTCGCGGCGTATCTGCCGAAGCCGGAAGGGTTTCAGAGTAAAGTGCTGGAAGCCATGGCGTATGCGGTGTCGGCGGGGGGAAAGAGACTGCGGCCTCTGCTGATGAGGGAGACTGCGGCCCTGTTTGGGGAGACGGGAGAGGGACTGTCCTGTTTTATGGCGGCCATCGAATTTATCCACACCTACTCCCTCATTCACGACGATCTGCCGGCCTTGGACAATGACGATTACCGCAGAGGCAGGAAAACGACCCATGTGGTTTACGGCGAAGATATCGCCGTGATTGCGGGGGACGGTCTCTTAAACTATGCATACGAGACGGCCCTTCGCGCGTTTGGCAGGGCGGTGACCATAGAGGATTACCAGAGGACGGAACAGGCCATGCATATCTTGGGGAGAAAAGCCGGAGTTTACGGTATGGTCGGCGGACAGTGCGCGGATCTTCTGGCGGAGAAGCCGGAGACAGAGGTGACGGAGGAGATGCTTCTCTACATTCATAAAAATAAGACCGCCGCGCTGATTCAGGCAGCAATGACGATCGGGGCCGTGCTTGCGGGGGCTGACGAAAAGGCGGTGGCGCAGATCGAACGGTGCGCGGAGAATATCGGCGTGGCCTTTCAGATTCAGGATGACATTCTGGATGTGACAAGCACTCTGGAGGTGCTTGGAAAGCCGACGGGGAGCGATGAGAAGAATCACAAACTGACCTATGTGGCCATGCACGGTGTGGAAGCGTCTAAGAGACAGGTGGAGGCGCTCTCGGGGGAGGCAGTCGGGATATTGCAGGCATTTCCGCACAGGAACGCTTTTCTGGAAACTTTGGTGGAGCAGTTGATCTACAGAGAAAAATAAGGGGCACGGATTTAAGATTCTGCCGAAGCGGAATCATGGGGGTTAGTATGTTACTTGAGCAGATAACACAGACGAATGATATCAAGCAGATGGCGCCGGAGGATTACGGCGTACTGGCGGAGGAAATCAGACAATTTCTGATTCAGACCATAAGCGTGACCGGCGGGCACCTCGGGTCTAATCTCGGGGCGGTGGAACTGACCATGGCGCTTCACTTATTTTTAAATCTGCCGGAAGACAAGCTGATCTGGGATGTGGGGCATCAGTCTTACACCCATAAGATTCTTACGGGCCGCCGGGACGGTTTTGTGAATCTGCGGAAATTCGGCGGTATGAGCGGTTTCCCCAAGCGCAAGGAGAGCGATTGCGACTGTTTTGATACGGGACACAGCTCCACCTCCATATCGGCCGGGCTTGGCATGGTGAAAGCCAGAGATATTCAGGGCGGCAGCAATACCATCGTCTCCGTGATCGGCGACGGATCGCTCACGGGCGGCATGGCTTATGAGGCGCTGAATAACGCTTCCCGTCTGGAGACCAATTTTATCATTGTTCTTAACGATAACGATATGTCCATTTCCGAGAACGTGGGCGGCATCTCGAAATATCTGAACAATATCCGGACGGCGGATATGTATCTGGACTTGAAGGAAGGAATTTATAATTCTCTGCGCGGCAAGCCGAAGTACGGTGACAAGGTGGTAAGCCAGATCAGACGCGCCAAGAGCAGTTTTAAACATCTGGTGGTGCCGGGCATGTTTTTTGAGGATATGGGCATTACCTATCTGGGACCTGTAGACGGCCACAATATACAGGAAATGGTACATATATTCCGCGAGGCAAGGAAAGTCAAAAAGGCGGTGCTTGTTCATGTGATCACACAGAAGGGCAGAGGATATGCGCCTGCGGAGCGGCATCCGGCCAGATTCCACGGGGCGGAGCCTTTTGATATCGAGACGGGGATTCCCAGCTCCCCCAAGGCGAAGGCAAATTACACGGACATTTTCTCTACGGTTATGTGCAAGCTGGGCCAGCGGGACGATAAGGTAGTGGCGATCACGGCGGCCATGCCGGACGGCGTGGGCCTGAAACGGTTCCGGAACATGTACCCGGAGCGTTTCTTTGACGTGGGGATCGCGGAGGAACATGCGGTCACCTTTGCGGCCGGGTTGGCAGCGGGCGGTTTGAAGCCCATTGTGGCGATTTATTCCTCTTTCCTGCAAAGAGCTTACGACCAAATTCTGCACGACGTCTGCATCCAGAATTTGCCGGTGGTATTTTGTATCGACAGGGCGGGGCTTGTGGGGAGTGACGGAGAGACGCATCAGGGGTTGTTTGATCTGTCTTACCTGTCTTCCATACCGAATATGCATGTGATGGCGCCCAAGAATAAATGGGAGCTTTCCGATATGATCAAATTTGCGGTGGAGCTTGGCGCGCCTGTAGCCATCCGCTATCCCAGAGGGGAAGCCTATGACGGCCTGAAAGAGCACAGGGCGCCCGTAGTCTATGGGAAGAGTGAGGTACTGTTTGCGGAGAAGGATATCATGCTTCTGGCGGTGGGCAGCATGGTGAAGGTGGCGCTTACGGTGCGGGAGAAGTTAAAAGAAAAAGGATTTTCCTGTTCGCTGGTAAACGCCCGTTTTGTGAAGCCCATCGACGAGGAGCAGATACGCAGGGCGTGCAAAAACCACAGACTGATTGTGACGATGGAAGAGAATGTGGCAAGCGGCGGCTTCGGCAACCGTGTCAGAGAATTTGTAGATTCTCTGGAGGCAGAAGCGAAGGTGCTTGGCATCGCCATTCCGGACGAGTATGTGGAGCATGGAAATGTAGAGCTTTTAAAGCAGGAGACAGGTATCGACGCGGCGTCTGTGGAAGAAAAGGTAACTGCGGCATGGCAGGCGATAACGGATAAGCAGGGATTATGAAAGAAAGACTGGATGTAATTCTGGTCAGACAGGGACACGCCCCCTCACGAGAGAAAGCGAAAGCGCTTCTCATGGCTGGAAATGTGTTTGTGAATAACCAGCGGGAGGATAAGGCGGGTACGCTGTTTGACGAGCGCAAAATAGTGATTGAGATTAAGGGCAGACAGCTCCCCTACGTAAGCCGCGGCGGTCTCAAGCTGGAGCGGGCCATCGGACAGTTTCCGATTACCCTGCAGGATCAGGTCTGTATGGATATCGGCGCGTCCACCGGGGGATTTACGGACTGTATGCTACAAAACGGCGCGGGAAAGGTGTATGCCATAGATGTGGGACACGGACAGCTTGACTGGAAACTGCGCAGTGATGAGAGAGTGGTCTGCATGGAAAAGACCAATTTCCGCTATGTGACGGATGAGGAGATCAGGGAACCCATCGATTTTGCGTCGGTGGATGTTTCTTTTATTTCTCTCACCAAGATACTGATACCCGCAAGGAACCTTTTGCGGCGGGGAGGAGAAATGGTCTGCCTGATCAAGCCCCAGTTTGAGGCCGGACGTGATAAGGTTGGAAAAAAGGGCGTGGTGCGGGACCGGAAGGTACATGTGGAAGTGGTGCAGCGGGTTGTGGATTACGCGGATATGATCGGTTTTTCAGTGAAAGGGCTTACCTATTCGCCGATTAAGGGGCCGGAGGGAAACATTGAGTATCTGATGTGGCTGGAGAAACGGGCCGAAATCGCGGCAGAGATTCAGGATATGTCGGAAAAGGAAGCGATCGACGCGCTTTCTGCGCTGTCCGCGGCCGGAGAAGGCATTTCCTGTGAGGAAGGGCAGGCGGCGCGGATTTTGGAGCTGGTTGAGGAGGCGCACGGCGCGCTGGACGAGGCGAAATAGCGGATGAACAAATTCTATCTGATTACCAACGAGGCGAAAGACCCCGCTGGAGAGATCACAAATAAAATAACGGATATTATTAAAATGCATGGCGGCGAAGCCGTCTGTGTCAAAAACGAGAGACAGATTCTTGCTAAAAACGAGACGGACGGGGTGGACTGTGCGCTTGTGCTGGGAGGAGACGGGACGCTGCTTCGGGCGGCCGGAAATATGCTTGACAGCGGGATTCCCCTTCTCGGCATCAATCTCGGCACGCTGGGCTATCTGGCGGAGGTGGAGAGCGGCAGCGCAGAGGAGGCGGTGGAGAAGCTTTTGAGGGATGCGTTTGTCAGGGAGGAGCGGATGATGCTCTCCGGCAGGGTACAGACCGGGGAGGGCAAGGAGCGGCACGCGCTGAACGATATCGTGATTTCCCGCTGCGGCTCCCTGCAGACTTTGAATGTCCGCATCTATGTGAACGACAGGTTTTTAAACGATTACTGTGCGGACGGCGTGATCGTCGCCACGCCCACGGGGTCTACGGGGTACAATCTCTCGGCGGGCGGGCCTATTGTGGAGCCGTCGGCCAGACTCCTGCTTTTGACGCCGATTTGTCCCCACACCTTAAATACCCGCAGTATCGTGTTTTCACCGGAGGATGAAATCACGGTGGAGATTCCCGAGGGGAGAGACGGGCATGAGCAGACGGTGGAGGCCAACTTTGACGGCAGCCACAGGATAACGCTCAGAACCGGAGACTGCATTCGAATCCGCCGTTCCGATAAGACAACGGGAATTATCAGGCTGAATACGGAGAGCTTTCTGGCGGTGCTCCATAAAAAAATGAGTGAAGCAATATAGATAGTTACGAAAAGGATTTGCACGTGTTATGAAAAAGAAAAGGCACGAGAAAATTATAGAGCTGATCACACAGCATGAAATAGAAACCCAGGAGGAACTGGTCGAGCGGCTGCGGGCTGACGGATACGAGATTACGCAGGCCACCGTGTCCAGAGATATCAGAGAATTAAAACTCTCCAAGATACCTACCGGCAGGGGACGGCAGAAATATGTGGCTTTCGGCGGGGAGGAAGTGCATCTGGGCGACAAGTACGGCAGGGTTTTGAAAGAAGGGTATGTGTCCATGGAACTGGCGCAGAATCTTTTGGTATTAAAAACCGTGTCAGGTATGGCTATGGCTGTGGCGGCGGCGGTGGACGCCATGAAGATTGAGGAAGTCGTCGGCTGTATCGCCGGGGATAATACGATCATGATGGCGATGCGAAGCGAGCAGGACGCCCGGATCGTGATGGAGAAGATCGGCAGAATGGTCGGTTAGGAAAAGAGGGTAGAATGTTACAGAGTTTACATGTGAAAAATCTGGCTTTGATTGACGAGACAGAGGTAACCTTCGGCGGCGGCCTCAATATTCTGACCGGGGAAACCGGAGCCGGAAAGTCCATTATCATCGGTTCCATCAATCTGGCGCTGGGCGCGAAGGCGGATAAGGAAATGATCCGTTCGGGGGCTGAGTATGCGTTGGTAGAGCTGGTGTTTACCGTGGAGGACCCGGCACAGGTGAAAGCCATACAGAATATGGAGCTTTCGCTGGAAGAAGGGCAGCTTATTCTGCAGAGAAAGATTATGGAGAACCGCAGCCAGTGTAAAGTCTGCGGGGAGACGGTGACCGCCAAACAGCTCAGACAGCTCTCAGAGATTTTGATCGATATTCACGGACAGCATGAGCACCAGTCACTTCTAAAGGAAGCAAAGCAGCTTGAAATACTGGATGCTTACGCAGGGAGCGGCCTTTCGAAAAAAAAGCGGCAGTTATGTGAAACTTACAGACAGTATCGGGACAAATGCCGGGAGCTGTCCGAGAATGAGACGGATGAGGAGACGCGCAAGAAGGAGTGCGCTCTGGCCGAGTTTGAGTGCCGGGAGATCGAGGAGGCAGCGCTTGTTCCCGGAGAGGACGAGGAGGTTGAGCAGGCCTACCAGCGGATGAGCAATGCCAGAAAGATCGAGGAGGCGGCGGTCAGCGCCCATGCTCTGTGCGGCTATGAAAACAGCGGCGCCGGGAGTGTGATCGCAAGGGCGCTTCGGGAAATACGGGCGGTATCCGCCTATGACGAGACGCTTAAGGAGTATGAAAAGCAGCTATTGGATATCGACAGCCTTCTGAACGATTATAACAGGGGGATGGCGGAGTATCTTTCGGGGCTTGAGTTTGACGCCGGGCTGTTTGAGCAGACGGAAATACGCCTGAATCTGATCAACCGTTTGAAGTCAAAATATGGAAATTCCGTGGAGGAGATTCTTGACTATCGGGAACGCGCTTTGGAAACCATAGAAAAGTATCAGGATTACGACGCTTACAGGGCAGCGCTTGAGGAGGAGACGGCGGCGCTTAAGGAAAGGGCGCTTGCGCTTTCTGATGAGATTTCCGCCCGCCGGAAGAAAAATGCCAAAGCGCTTTCCGAAAAGATGAGAGAAGCCCTTGCCGATCTGAATTTTGAACAGGCAGTTTTCGAGATTCAGGTGGAGGCCGACGAGGAGAGACTTTCTGAAAACGGCTATGACAGGGTGTGCTTTTTGATTTCCACGAACCCCGGAGAACCGGTGAAGGAGCTTTCACAGGTGGCCAGCGGCGGAGAGCTTTCCCGCATCATGCTGGCGCTCAAAACGGTGCTGGCGGATAAGGATGAGATCGAAACGCTGATTTTTGACGAGATTGACACCGGGATCAGCGGGCGGACGGCCCAGATGGTGTCTGAAAAGCTGCGCCTGATCGCAGAGCGCCATCAGGTTATCTGCATCACTCATCTGCCGCAGATCGCGGCCATGGGCGGCGCCTCGTTCTACAACTATCAGGTTACGGGCATCCTGCCGCGCTGGGCCGTAGGCGTGGGGGTCA
>CARUOB010000040.1:16830-29091 GCA_949076555.1 uncultured Lachnospiraceae bacterium
TGACACCGGGATCAGCGGCAGAACAGCTTGGAAAGTTTCGGAAAAAATGGGAATACTGGGGAAAGGGCACCAGTTGATCTGCATCACCCATCTGCCCCAGATCGCGGCCATGGCCGACACCCATTTTGTCATAGAAAAGCAGGTGGAGGATAATCGTTCCATTACCAGAATCAGGGAGCTTAGACAGCAGGAGAGCGTGGAGGAGCTGGCCAGAATGCTTGGCGGCGACGTGATTACGGAGAGCGCCATAAAAAATGCTGAGGAAATGAAAGAATTGGCAGGAAAAACTAAATAATACAAAATTAAAAAATAAGATTCTTCACATACTAGAAAGGACATACTGTAAAGTGTGTCCTTTCGCATTTGCGCGCATAAGCAGAGCCGGAAGACGGCACAGACAGGAAGGATGTCTGCATGCAAGACGGCACGGACAGGAAGAATGCCTGCATGCAAGACGGCACAGACAGGATGCATACCTGCGCACAAGCTAATGCACATAGAAAAAAGGAGAGGAATGTGAAGAGTGAGCAATTCAATATATATGACCGAACAACAGGAGAGAAAATACAGGGGATTTTTGTGGCTGCTGCTTCTTTCGGGTGTGGCCGCGCTTCTTTTTACCATTTACGTTTCCTATTTGGATAAAATCCCGTCGCAGATCAGGATTCGCGCCGGTGTCGAGCAGGAGTTCGATTTCCGTGTGCCGGTGTCGGGGGAGATTTACCGCTCGGCCGAGGAAGCGGCTCCGGTGGCATCCGTGACGGATGTGGATGCGGAGGATGAGGCATATCTTTTATCCGGTGAAGACAAAAAAACGGAGAGCATCCATGTGGATTTTGCCCGCACCGTAAAGCTGAAAGCGAATGAGATCGATACTTATCAGATGGATTTGAAGCTGTTTGGCGTTCTTCCGTACAAAAATGTGGATATCGAGGTGATTCAGGATAAAATGCTGATTCCCTCGGGCCTGCCCATCGGCATTTACGTGAAGACGGACGGCGTGCTGGTGGTGGGCATCGGGGAGTTTGAGAGTAACGGGGGCGAAACCATTTCCCCGGCCAGATATGTGCTGCAAAAGGGCGATTATATTTTGGAATGTGACGGGGAACCGGTGGAGAATAAGAAACAGTTTATCGGCATGGTGGAAGGCTCCGAAGGGGAGGATATGGTGCTCACCATCAGGAGAAACAATGAAATAACGGATGTTTGTATCAATGCCGGAAAGAACCGGATGGAGGAATGGAAGCTGGGAATCTGGATTCGGGATAACGCGCAGGGAATCGGCACCATGACTTATGAGGGCACGGACAATACTTTCGGCGCGCTGGGACACGGCATCAACGATGTGGACACGTCGATTCTGATGAATCTGGAAGAGGGGACGCTTTACCGGACGGAGATTGTGGGCATTACCAGAGGCGCCAACGGCGCGCCCGGGGAGTTGACGGGATACATTGAATATGACAGCGACAATGTGATCGGGGAGATCACGGAAAATACGGCGGAGGGAATCTTCGGGTTCTGCGATGAGGAGCTGGTGGCAAATTCGGTTTACGAGCCTGTACCGATCGCCTTAAAGCAGGAGATTGCGATGGGGCCTGCCCAGATCATCTGCTCCGTTTCCGGAGAGCCGGAGTTTTATGATGTGGAGATCGTGGAGGTCAATCTGGAGCATGAGAATGTGAACAGGGGAATCGTGATCCGTGTGGTGGATGAAAAACTGTTGATGCTGACGGGCGGGATTATTCAGGGTATGAGCGGCAGCCCCATCATCCAGAACGGGAAGCTGGTGGGCGCGGTGACCCATGTGCTTGTGAACGATTCCACGAAAGGGTACGGGATTTTCATCGAGGAGATGCTGACGCACTGATACGTTATACCGGGTTGTGATTTCTTGCGAGAGCAGAAGTTCCGATGGGTTCACGCCACGGCGTCATGTAATGCGATGCCTAAATGTTCCCCATCCCCCAACTATTGTTTATAATAGGGAGAGAAGAAACCCAAGAGGGAAATGGAGGAAGAAAATGGAAACATTAAATGTGACGGCGGCGGGAGATCAGGAGCAGGTTTATCGGATTCTGGACAACCTGATCCGCGCAAACAAGGAATTTCGGATACTGATAACCGTACCCTCAGGGGACAAGGGAACGGAACAATTAGAAAATACAGAGGAAGCGCCGGAAGCCGAGGGGCGGGACCTGGAAAAAGATGTGACGGACATGATTCACGAGATCGGCGTGCCCGCCCATATCAAGGGATACCAATATCTGCGGGAGGCGATCATGATGTCGGTGGAGGATGTGGAGATGCTAGGCTCCATCACGAAGATTCTCTATCCCACCATTGCAAAGAAATATCAGACGACCCCCAGCCGTGTGGAACGCGCGATCCGCCACGCCATAGAAGTGGCCTGGTCAAGAGGCCGGATGGAGACGCTGGATGCGCTTTTCGGGTATACGATCAACACGGGAAAAGGCAAGCCGACCAACTCGGAGTTTATCGCCCTGATTGCAGACAAGATCCGGCTCCAATACCGACGTTAAATAAATTTTTATCATATATGAAATTTAAAATAATCCTTTTATTGCCACCCGAAATATTGTATACTGTTGTTTAGAAGTTCATACGGCATGTCTGTATGAGGAATAGCATGTTACAGTTGGAGGGTTGTCATGAAAAAAATTTTATTTGTCGCGTCGGAGGGCGTACCTTTTATCAAAACAGGCGGGTTGGCGGACGTGGTCGGCTCTCTGCCCAAGTGTATTGACAAGCAGTATTTTGACGTGCGGGTGATCCTGCCGAAGTATACCTGCATGAAGCAGGAGATGAAGGATAAGCTCACCTACAAAACCCATTTTTACATGGATTTCCACTGGAAAGAGGAGTATGTGGGGATTCTTGAGGCGGAAGTCGACGGGGTGAAGTATTATTTTATTGATAACGAGAGTTATTTTAACGGCTTTCAGCCTTACAGCGACAACGCGCTGTTTGAGATTGAAAAGTATGCCTTTTTCTGTAAGGCGGCGCTGTGCATTCTCCCAGTGATTGATTTCAGACCTGATCTGATTCACTGCCATGACTGGCAGACCGGTCTGATTCCGGTATACTTAAAAGAACGTTTCCAGGGCGGGGAGTTCTATCGCGGCGTTAAGACCGTTATGACGATCCACAACCTGAAGTTCCAGGGCAAGTGGAGTGTGAAGGAAGTCAAGGAGATTACGGGACTGCCGGGGTATTTCTTTACAGCGGATAAGCTCGAGGCATACAAGGATGCTAACCTCTTAAAGGGCGGTCTGGTCTATGCGGACGCCATCACCACGGTGAGCGACACCTACGCGGAGGAGATCAAGACGGCGTTCTACGGCGAGGGCTTAAACGGCCTGCTCTGTGCGAGAAGCGGGGATCTGCGCGGTATCGTGAACGGCATCGATTATGATGATTTTAATCCGGAGACGGATAAGCACATAGATTTCAAATACAATGCGGCTAACTTCCGCAAGGAAAAAGTAAAGAACAAGCGCGCGCTGCAGGAGCAGCTCGGGTTAAATCAGGACGAAAAGGCTATGATGCTTGGCATTGTGTCGAGACTGACGGGACAGAAGGGCTTCGATCTCATTGCCTATATCATGGATGAACTGTGTCAGGATAATGTACAGGTCGTGGTGCTCGGCACAGGTGAAGAGCAGTACGAAAACATGTTCCGCCACTTTGACTGGAAGTATCACGGCAAGGTGTCGGCGAACATTTACTATTCGGATGCGCTTTCCCACAAGATCTATGCGGCAAGCGACGCGTTCCTTATGCCGTCTCTCTTTGAGCCATGCGGCTTGAGCCAGTTGATGTCCCTGCGCTACGGCACGGTGCCCATCGTGCGTGAGACCGGCGGTCTGAAAGATACCGTACAGGCATATAATGAGTATGAGGGTACGGGTACAGGCTTCAGCTTTACGAATTACAACGCCCATGAGATGCTTGGCACGATCCGTTACGCGGAGCATATCTATTATGATAAGAAGCGGGAATGGAATAAGATCGTGGACAGAGGCATGGCGGCTGACTTCTCGTGGCATGTTTCCGCGAAGAAATATCAGGAAATGTATGACTGGCTGATTGGATAGGGACATGGAAGATCCGAAGAAAAAGAGCACGTTTGTGTTTCAGGCGGGCATTCTGGCGGCAGCCGGAATGCTCGTCAAAGTGATCGGTCTGATATACAGAAGTCCGCTCCTTTCTATTATAGGAATCGAGGGGAACGGGTATTACAACTCGGCGATCAACATTTATACAATTATATTATTGATTTCCTCCTACAGCATCCCCTCGGCGATTTCGAAGGTGATCGCCCAGCGGCTTGCGTTTAAGGAATACCGGAATGCACAGAGGGTTTTTGTCTGTGCACTTCTCTATGTTCTGGTAGTGGGCGGCGTTGCCTCGATTTTGACTTTCGTGGGAGCGCCTTTTCTCGTGGGAAAGAATCAAAATGCGGTGGTGGCGCTTCGTGTGCTGTCGCCGACTATCTTTTTTTCCGGATTCTTAGGTGTGTTCCGCGGTTTCTTTCAGGCCCATGGCTCCATGGTGCACACATCCATCTCGCAGGTGCTTGAACAGATTTTAAACGCGGTAGTCAGCATTCTGGCGGCGAAGCTCCTGATCGGGCTTGTCGCGGACGGGGACGCCACCACGCGCGCCATCTACGGTTCGGCGGGGTCTGCGCTTGGAACGGGTGCGGGGGTGCTGGCCGGGTTTCTTTTCATGTTCGGCATGTACCGATTAAACGGCGGCGTGATCAAACGGCGGGCGTCGCGAGACAAGAGCTGGCATGAGGAGAGCTACAAAGAGATTTTCAAGGTGATCTTTACGATCGTTACGCCTTTTATTCTGAGTACCTTCATCTACAACTGTACGACGGTGGTCAACATGACGATTTACTATCATGTCATGGATTATAAGAAAGTGGACGCGATACTGGCGAGCAACCATTACGGCATTTTTTCCGGGCTTGCGGTGGCGGTGGTAAACATTCCGATCGCCATTGCCTCCGCCATGTCTTCCGCCATTATTCCGGGTGTGGCGGCATCCTATGTGAAGGGGACGATTGCGCAGACGAGAACGCAGGTGACCCGGGCGATCCAGATGACCATGCTGATCGCGATTCCGGCGGCGGTGGGAATCGCCGTGCTGCCCCGTCCTATCATGCAGTTTATTTTTCCCCAGAAGGAATCGCTGGACATTGCATCGGGACTCTTGGCGGCGCTGTCTGTGACTGTCGTGCTCTACAGCCTTTCGACACTGACCAATGCGGTTTTACAGGGAATCGGCAAGGTGAATACGCCGGTGATCCACGCGTCGGTTGCGCTGGTGATTCAGGTGGCGGGTCTGATTGCGCTTCTGCTCTATACGGATTTGGACTTGTATGCGCTGGCGGCGGCTAACGCCATCTATTCTTTTGTGATGTGCGTCCTGAACCATATGTCCGTGAGAAAGCATTTGGAATACCGCATGGATGTGGTGAAGCTCTTTCTTAAGCCATTGTTTGCGGCGGTTATCATGGGAGCGGCGGTTTTCGGCGTTTACCAAGGGTTGATTCTTCTGATCCCGGTGAGCCGGGTGGTTCTGCTCATTGCCATCGGTATCGGGGTGTGCGTTTACGGCGCGGTGCTGCTTTTGATCGGCGGGGTAAGCAGAGAGGAACTGCTTGCATTTCCCAAGGGGTACACGCTGGTGCATATCGCAGAAAAATTACATCTGTTATCAGATAAGCCTGAGAGAAAAAGGAAAAAGAAGCGGAGAAAAAAGAAGAGAAAGAGGAAGAAGGGGCGCGCGGCTTTATGAGAAATAGAAGGTGGTTTCCTGCGCTTTTGTTTTGGCTTGCGCTTACGCTGACAGGCTGCGGCGAAGAAGACGAAAGCGGCGTTTTTCTGAAAATGACAATTTTGGACACGGGCAAATCGGACTGTATCGTGATAGAGGCGGGGGAGAGCGTCGTAGTGAACGATACGGCGGATGCGGACGACGCAGCGGCGATCTGCGCTTTTCTGGATGAGCGGGGAAAAACGCGGATTGAATATGTGATCTTGAGCCACTTTGACAAGGATCATATCGGCAGTGCGGCGGACCTGCTTTCCCGGTATGAGGTGGGCTGCGTGCTGATGCCGGATTATGAGGAGGACTCGGAACCGTATCTTTCGCTGATGCGGGCGATTGCGGAGACGGACACGGCTTATGAGCGGCTGCAAAAGGATGTTTCCTTCTCTGTGGAAGGGGTTTCCTTTTATGTGGATGCGCCCCGCGAGAACGATTATGAGAACGATAACAACTATTCGCTGATAACATGCGTTATAAATGGAGAGAACCGATTCCTGTTAATGGGGGACGCCAAGAAAATACGGACGGAGGAGTTTCTTTCCTCCGCGATGGCGAGGGAGCGGTATGACCTGATCAAGATGCCCCATCACGGGAATTACACAAAGAATCTGGAAACCCTGTTTGAGACGGCGAAGCCCCGTTATGCCGTCCTCACCCCGGACCAGGAGCGTCTGCGGGTGGAGGAGGAGACGGTGGAGCTGTTAGACGAATATGGCTGTGAAGCGTATTACACGGATGAAGGGGCGGTCACCGTCGTATCTGACGGCAGTCAGGTACAGGTGAGCCAGCCTTAAAGCCACTCTGATGAGGCCGCAGGCCGGGAGACTGTACCGTACAGAGTGAGCCGCCGCCGGAAAGCGTTCGACAGGCGGCTTTTTAGGACAATTCGGATAGCCCTGAGATGTCGGAGTCGATCGCCATGGAGTAGTTGGTGTAGTACACCACGAACCCGGGCTTGGCTCCGGCCGGTTTTTTCACATGCTTTTTCTGTACATAGTCGATTTCTACCTTGTCCTGTTCGCGCCCTTTGGAATAGTAGGCGGCAAGTCTTGCGGCTTCCTCGAAGGCGCGGTCCGGCACCTCGGCGCCCTCGGTTTTTAACACCACATGGGAACCGGGGATCTGCTTGGCGTGGAACCACCAGTCGCCCCCGTTTGCGAACTTGAAGGTGAGCTCGTCGTTCTGGAAGTTATTTTTCCCCACATAGATATGGAAACCGTCGCTGCTGATATAGTGGAAGGGTTTGCTGGTGATCTTTACTTTTTTGGAGCCGCCCTTTCTGCGGATGTAGCCGCTCTCGATCAGTTCCTCACGGATCTGCACCAGATCTTCCTCCTGCATGGCGATATCCAGCGCGGCGAGAATGGATTCAAGATGCCCGATTTCTTCTTTGACCTGAATGGTCAATTCTGAAAGCGCCTCGTAGGTCCGCTTCAGTTTTCCGTACTTATCAAAATATTTCTGCGCGTTTTCCTGCGGTGTCAGGGTGTTGTCCAGAGGGATCGTGATGGTTTCATTGGTATAATAATTGAGCGCTTCCATGGATTTTGCATCCGGCTCCACGTTGTAGCCGTAGGTGTTGATCAGTTCGCCGTAAACTTTGTATTTGTCTCTCTTTTCCGTGTCCTTGATCTGCCGCATCTGTAAGTCGTATTTCTTTATATTGCGCTCCAGAGCGGTCTGAACGATCTTTCGCAGATCCACGGATTTCTGGCGGATGCGGGTTACCACGCTTCGCTCCGCGTAGTAGCGCTGCAGCACGTCGCTGATGGATTCGCAGGACTGGACGGTCTTATCCGCGTAGAGGGTCAGGGAAAACGCCGCGTACTCAAGAGGCTCCCTGCCGTCGTAGACGATAACGGGGGAAAAGTTTCCTGCGGCGGTCTGGTTCATCATGGCTGACAGGGTTTCGTACAACGCTTGCAGCGATGTTTCTTCCAGCACGTTGGCGGGCATGTCCGCGTCGATGCCTGCCCGGTAGCATAGCTCCTGCGCTATGATGGGGGAAAGGCCCGTGTATGTGGTGTACAGCGCCTTATAGAGAGGCATGGGTTTATCCTTCATATGGCCGCATAGGTTAACATAATTTAGTGCTTCGCAGTCTTCCGACGTTTTGAGAAAGCGGGGCACAGATTCGCGTGTATACTGGTCGGAAAACCGCAGGGGATTTCGCTTATCCTGAGTCTGCGGGAGAAAGTAGGTACGGCCGGGCAGTACCTCCCGCACGGAGCTGACCATGCCTGAAATATGTTTGATACTGTCTATGATCTGGTCGTGGTCGTCGCAGAAGATGATGTTGCTGTGTTTGCCCATGATCTCCACGATCAGTTTTTTCTCACATAAGTCGCCCAGTTCGTTTAAGTGCTCCACATGCAGATGGATGGCACGCTCGAGTCCGGGCTGGGAGATGGCGGTGATACGGGCGTTTTGCAGGTGCTTTCGCAGCAGCATACAAAAGCCCGGCGCGGTCATGGGGCTTGGTTTGTTGTTCTGCGTCAGATAGACCATGGGGAGGGAGGCGTCCGCCGATAACAGCAGGCGGTACTGGCTGCCACCGCTTTTGATGGTGAGCAGCAGTTCGTCGCTTTCCGGCTGGGCGATTTTGTAGATGCGTCCGCCGAGAAGCGTTTCCGAAAGTTCCTTTGTAATATTTGCAATGGTGATACCGTCAAATGCCATAATCTTTCCCTCTTTTTTCTGTATTTTGGTGCGTTCCTTACTATAGCATAAACGGCATTTCTTTTCAATCGCAGCCGGGTTCTTTGCCGGCGCTTTTTTGGTCAAAACAGCGCCGTTTCTCTTTCTTGACTATTTTTTCTCTTTACACTATAATAAAAACTGTATGCGTGGGTCTTTTTGCGCGCATGAAAGCACTGAGCAACGCGAATGAGAGATGCGAAGCATCTCGAATCTGCTTATGCAATGTAACTGTGAAGTTTGCGTTAAGAGAAAGAAGAGTATGACAATGATTAAAAGCATGACCGGATTCGGAAGAAGTGAAGTGACGGAGGGCGCGCGCAAGATTACCGTGGAAATGAAGTCCGTCAACCACAGGTATCTCGACGTCAGCATCAAGATGCCGAAAAAACTGAATTTCTTTGAGACGGCGATCAGAGCCGAGCTAAAGAACTATATTCAGAGAGGGAAAGTGGATCTTTTTATCACCTATGAGGATATGACGGAATCCAATCTCTGTGTGAAATATAACAGGGAGCTGGCGGCGGAATATATGAAATATCTCTGGCAGATGTCGGAGGATTTTTCGCTGGACAATGACGTGCGGGTGTCCACGCTGTCCCGGTATCCGGAAGTGCTGACCATGGAAGAACAGAATGTCAATGAGGAGGAACTCTGGCAGTTTTTGGAGAAGGCGGTGCGCAGCGCGTCGCAGGACTTTGTGGAGACGAGAATCAAGGAGGGCGAAAACATTCGCGACGATCTGCTGGCGAAGCTGAATGTGATGCTTGCGGGGGTGGAATTTATCGAGCACCGCGCGCCGCAGATTATAAAAGAGTACAGGCAGAAGCTTAAGGATAAGGTGAGGGAGCTTCTGGAGGACACCCAGATCGATGAGGCCAGACTGTTGACAGAGGTGACGATCTTCGCGGACAAGGTGTGCGTGGACGAGGAACTGGTGCGCTTAAGGAGCCATATTACCACCATGAAGGAAGACCTTGTCGGCGGCGGCAGCATCGGGCGCAAGCTGGACTTTTTGGCGCAGGAAATGAACCGGGAGGCCAACACGATTCTCTCAAAGACCACCGATCTGGAGACTTCGAACAGGGCGATCGAATTAAAGACAGAGATCGAGAAGGTACGGGAACAGATACAGAATATCGAGTAAGGATACTGTTATGGGTAAACTGATTCATATAGGCTTTGGCAATGTGGTAAACACGGGGAAGATTATCGCAATTGTCAGCCCCGACTCCGCGCCTGTGAAGCGCATGGTACAGAAGGCGAAGGAGACGGGAATGGCGATCGACGCCACGCAGGGTCGTAAGACCAAGGCGGTGCTGGTGATGGAAAACAGCCAGATCGTTCTTTCGGCGCTTCTTCCGGAAACCATATCGGGCAGAGCACAGACTGAGGATGGACAGACTGATGAGGAATAATGACGGAATATTGATCGTAGTCTCCGGCTTTTCGGGGGCGGGCAAGGGCACTTTGATGAAGAAATTGGTGGAGGAGTACGACGGTTATGCGCTTTCCATATCGGCGACCACCAGACAGCCGCGGCCGGGGGAGGAGGACGGCAGGGAATACTTTTTCCTGTCCAGAGAGCAGTTTGAGAAGCGGATTGCGGACCATGCCCTGATCGAGCATGCGGAATACTGCGGCAATTACTACGGGACGCCCCGGGACTATGTGGAGAAGAAGCTGTCTGAGGGCCGCGATGTGATTCTTGAGATTGAGATTCAGGGAGCGATTAAGATTAAGGAGCAGTATCCTGACGCGCTTTTGCTGTTTGTATCGACGCCTGATGCGGCGGAACTGCGGCGCAGGCTTTCGGGGCGGGGAACGGAGACGGAGGAGGTCATTCAAAAGAGACTTTGCCGCGCGGCGAGGGAGGCCGAAGGGATAGAGGTATATGACTATATCGTGATAAACGACGATTTGGAAACTTGCGTGAAGGAGCTTCATGGAATTATCGCCGCAGCGCACCATGCGCCCAGGCGGAATGGAGAATTTATAAAGAAAATGAGGAGAGAATTGGAGGAGAATTAATGTTACATCCATCTTATGCAGATTTGATCAAGGTAGTAAACAGTGGAGTGGAAGAGGGAGAAGACCCGGTAGTAAGCAGCCGTTACTCGATCGTGATGGCTACATCCAAGCGGGCAAGACAGATTATCGCCGGTGATGACGAACTGGTGGACGGCAGAGGCAAGAAGCCTTTATCTGTGGCCGTGGAGGAACTGAATCAGGGCAAAATACAGATTTTGAGCGAAGAGTATGCGCAGGAGGACTCCGAGGCCGAGGAGGCGCAGGAGAGTGCAGAAGCGGCGGAAACGGTGGAAACAGTGGAAACGGAAGAGCCGCAGGAGGCGGATGCCGCCGGGGCCGAGTAAGGCCGGGTAATTATTATATGAAGAAAAAGATACTGTTCCAGTCTCTGGGATGTGACAAAAATCTGGTGGATTCCGAGATGATGATTGGTATGCTGGCAAAGAAGGGCTATTGTTTTACGGATGACGAAAACGAAGCGGACGCCGTGGTGGTGAATACATGCTGTTTCATCGGAGATGCCAAGGAGGAGAGCGTCAACACCATTCTGGAGATGGCGGAACTTAAGAAAAGCGGGCGGGTAAAAGCGCTCGTTGTGACGGGCTGTCTGGCGCAGAGATATCAGGCAGAGATCAGGAAAGAGATCGAAGAGGTGGACGCCGTGATCGGCACCACCGCCATAGAGGAGCTGCCCGCTGTTCTGGACGCGGCGTTTGCGGGAAAGGCAGAGGACTGTTACCACAGTCTTGAGGAGAAGCCGCTTACCGATCAAAAGCGCATACTGACCACAGGCGGCCACTATGCCTACCTGAAAATAGCGGAGGGGTGCGACAAACACTGCACTTACTGTATTATTCCGAAAGTGCGCGGATCATACCGGAGCGTCCCTATGGACAGTCTGCTTCGGGAAGCGCAGGCGCTTTCGGAGCAGGGCGTGAAGGAACTGATTCTGGTGGCCCAGGAGACCACGGTCTACGGACAGGATATTTACGGGCATAAGGCGCTGCCGGAGCTTTTGGAACGGCTCTGTCTGATAGAGGGGCTTGCGTGGATCAGGATTTTGTACTGTTATCCCGAAGAGATAGACGACGAACTGATTCAGGTGATCCGGAGAGAGGAGAAAATCTGTCATTACCTCGACATACCGGTACAGCATGCCTCCGATTCCATATTGCGGCGCATGGGAAGAAGGACAGACCGGAAAGAACTGACCGAGATAGTCAACAAACTGCGGCGTGAAATTCCGGACATCTGTCTGCGAACCACGCTGATTGCGGGATTTCCGGGGGAGACGGAGGCGGATTTTGAAACCCTTCTCGACTTTTTGGAGGAGACGGCTTTTGACCGGATGGGCGTTTTTCCCTACTCGCAGGAGGAGGACACACCGGCGGCAAACATGCCGGACCAGATACCCGACGAGGTAAAAGCAGCGCGCTGTGACGAGCTGATGGCGCTGCAGCAGGGGATCGCTTTTGAAGCGGCGGCCGACATGGAAGGACGTCTCCTGCTGGCCATGATTGAAGGCAAAGTGGCGGACGAGGATGTCTATGTGGCGAGAACTTATAAGGATGCGCCGGATGTGGACGGGTATTTGTTTGTACAGACGGACAGGGAGCTGATGACCGGCGATTTTGTGCGGGTCAGAATCACAGGTTCCCACGAATATGA
>CARUOB010000041.1:0-21752 GCA_949076555.1 uncultured Lachnospiraceae bacterium
GATAGCTCAGTTGGTAGAGCAGAGGACTGAAAATCCTCGTGTCACTGGTTCGATTCCGGTTCTGGGCATTAGCTAATGGAGATCCTTGTAATTACTACATTTGTGGTGATTATGAGGGTTTTTATTTTTACAGCATTTAATAGCCATTGGTGAATAATCGACTTTTTAAAAGAAGTAGGTAAACAATACAAAGTAAAAATGTAAATATATATGGTAGAGTCAAATGAAAAAGTCGTGTTAAAAGATAGAGAAAACGTTGGAATATACAGCATTTTCTCTATCTTTTTAATCTCTTCTAATCGGATTTTAGAATAGAAATTTCTAACGGAGTATGATACCATTAGTAGGCAAATGTTTTTTGAACATGATATGCACAATAAAGAGAAGGACGACGGAAGGTGAAGGAATATGAGTAAGTTAAAAAAAGGCATTCTGGCGGCATTTGATCATGTGACGGAGTGCATGATGCCGATTATACCGATTCTTTTGGCGGGCGGCATATTGAAAATTGCAGTGATGCTTTTGGCGGCGGTACATATTTTGTCGGGGACGACAGAGGTGATCATGTCGGCGCTTGCGACGACGCCCTTCTATTTTCTGCCGGTGTATGTAGCTTATTCTGCGGCGAAGCATTTTGAAACGGACCCGCTGCTTGCGCTTGCCAGTGTGTGCGTTATGCTGCTTCCTGATTTTGCGTCTCTGATGGAAAGCGGGGAGCGCATCACTTTTGCGGGGATACCGGTGGTGGCGGCAACTTATGCCTATAATGTAATTCCGATTATCTTATTGGTTTACTGTATGTCACAAATTGTGAAATGGCTGAAAAAGCGGATCAAAGAGAGCCTGCAGCCGTATTTTCTGGCGGTATGCGCGGTCTTTGCCACCTCGCTTTTGGGCATTCTCGTCATTGAACCGATAGTCAGCCTGCTAAGCGGTCTGCTGGCAAATGGACTTGAAGTCATGCAGTTGAGGGCGCCTATGATAGCATGGGCTTTGCTTGCAGGGCTGACGACGTTTTTGGTGTCCACAGGAATGCACTGGATTTTTATAACACTGGCAATTAGCCAGATTGGAGTGACGGGCGTGGATTATGGCATCATGGTGGCTTTTCTGATATCGAATATATCGCTTGCAGGCTGCGATCTTGCGGTGTTCGTCAAGTCGAAAACGGCGGATAAGAAGGCGATGTCAATAAGCGCCATGATTACGGAGTTTGTTTCGGGCATTGCGGAACCGTCGATTTTCGGTGTGTGCTTTAAGGAGAAAACGCCGCTGATCGGCAATATTTTCGGCTGCATGATTGCGGGGGCGGTGCAGGGACTTTTGACGGTACACTGTTATACTTTCGCGTTCCCGTGCGTTTCGACGATTTTGATGTTTTACAGTGTGGACGATCCGGCTAACTTATGGAAGGCGGCTGCGGTGGCAGTTGTGTCTTTTGTGGCCAGTTTTCTTGTTACAGCGCTTGTGTACCGAGATACGGAAAAGGCATCGGGGAATTGATGTCTGTCAGTTTGAAGCGGTATTTTTGACTGTAAAACGCACAGTTTTGCGGTGAATATGTTATACTTATAGGGAGGAATCGGCCGCTGTGTAACGGAAAATGCGGATATCAAACCGTATTTAGAAGCCGCATAGGGCAAAACGCGGGAGAAAGCGGCGAAACAATATCCGGAAAAGCCGGAAGCGCAATAAGCGGTTTAGGGCATCGCGGCTGTTTTGTGATGAGATGTGGCAGTTACGAAATATGAAATACAGCCGATATAAAAAGTAGTTGACAGCACAATAAAAAGGAGTGCAGCGATGAAGAAGCTGTTGTTTTTTACGGGTGATATTGAGACGCAGGGGTATTTTTCCCTACAGATTGCGGAAGCGATGAAAGCGCTTGGGCATGAAATTTTTATTTACGATCTGAGCAGGCCGTGGGAGAGCACGGAGAAGTTCTTTCGGTTTTTTGAAAAGGGGAACACGGCTCTGATCAATTTTAACTTTCATGGAATGAGCGGGGAGCCATATTTTTTGGATGAGAATGATACGATGATGTGGGAGGCGCTGGGCATTCCAAGCTATAATATTGTGGTGGATCACCCCATGTATTATCATCATTTTCTGGAAAAGGTGCCAGCAAATTACCATCACATCAGCATAGACAGAAACCATGAGACTTATATGCGCAGATTTTTTCCGGAAATTGAGAACGGGCCGTTTTTGCCGCTTGCGGGTACGAAACTGCATCCGCGAAAGACAAATGTGCCGATTGCATGCCGGAAGTATGATGTGACGATGGTGGGGAATTATTGCAAACCATCGACGTTTGATAAATATATTACAAGGATTGACGAAGAGTACACAGCCTTTTATCATGGAATGATAGATGATCTTTTTGCGAACCCGGATCGAACGGTAGAGGAAGTGGCGGAGGCGCATCTTCTGGCGGAATTATCCGAAGTGCCAAAAGAGGAGCTGAAAAAGACTTTTGCCGCGCTTACCTTTATTGACTTGTATGTGCGTTATACGTTCCGGGGACGGGCAGTGCAGGAGTTGGCGGATGCGGGAATTAAGGTACATGTTTTCGGTGACGGATGGGAGCTTTTGGAATGCAGACATCCGGAGAATCTGCTCATTATGAACAGTCTGAACTCTGAGGGATGTCTAAAAAAGCTGTGCCAGACGAAGCTGTCCCTGAATGTGATGCCGTGGTTCAAGAACGGCGCGCATGACAGAATATTTAATTCCATGTTGAACGGGGCGGTCTGTCTGACAGACAGCAGTATTTATCTGGATGAAATTTTGCATGACGGCAAGGACTGTCGTCTGTACTCATTGAAGGAGATGGAGCGGCTGCCGGAAATAGCGGAGGAATTGCTGGCAGATCCGGATCGTATGCAGGCAGTTGCGGATGGCGGTTACGAGATGGCGGAGGCGGGACACACCTGGGCACATCGTGCAAAGAAGCTGCATAATCTGGTGGAAGAAGAACAGTAAAAATGCTTGCAGGCATTACCTGCAGGAAATGGAGGAAAAGGAAGAATGGAACTGTTTAGGAACCATCAAAAGAAACGCAGAGAGCGTCTGCAGAGACTTTATGAACGCCACAAGAGAATCCATAAGCTGCTCCGGGAGCACGGAGAAGATATCCTGAGATCTGAAAACTTTATTAGAACCAGAAAGCACATACAGCACGGTACCATGACGGTGCACAATCACTGCATGGATGTGGCCCGTTACAGTCTTATGATAAACAGCAGACTCGGGATTGGCTGCAATAAGCATGATCTGATCCGGGGCGCGCTGCTCCATGATTATTTTCTTTATGACTGGCACGATAAGGCGTATTTGTCTCAGAGAAAACGCCTGCATGGTTTTCACCATCCGATGACAGCGCTTCAAAACGCGGAAAAGGAGTATCATTTGAACGATATCCAACGGGAAATTATAAAGAAACATATGTGGCCTTTGTCGGTGGTGCCACCCACTTGCAGAGAGGCCTGGGTAGTGACGGCCGCTGATAAGTATTGCTCGCTGATGGAAACCGTGGGCTTTCACCGGGGACATGGGGCAAGAGCGTCATGACGGCGGGAAAAGGCCTGTATCAGGCATTATCAGACTATGCGGCAAGCGACTTTTATCCCTGTCACATGCCGGGCCACAAACGGAATCCGGCTGGCGGCGAGATGGCGGATTATTATAGAATCGATATAACGGAGATAGACGGTTTTGACAATCTGCATCAGGCGGAAGGGATTCTGAAGGAGGCGCAGCTTCGGGCAAATCGACTTTACGGGGCGGATGAAACCTTTTATATGGTAAACGGCAGCTCCGGCGGCGTGCTGGCGGCTATTATGGCGGCGGTCGAGCCGTTTGATGAGATTCTGATCGCGAGAAACTGTCATAAGTCGGTATATCATGCGGCGATTCTGCATGGACTGATTGTGCGGTATTATTATCCGAAAATAATGACGGAGTACGATATTTTTGACGGGGCGTCCGCAGCGGAGATCGGCAGTCTTTTGGACACCTACCCTGAGGTAAAGGCGGTGGTCATCACTTCTCCGACTTACGAGGGCGTTGTTTCTGATATTCCCGGTATTGCGGCCGCAGTACATGAGCGGGGGAAGATTTTGATTGTGGATGAGGCACACGGTGCGCATTTGGGGCTGGCGCCGCATCTGCCGCAGGGAGCCATCGAGGGAGGAGCGGATCTGGTCATTCACAGTCTGCATAAAACACTGCCGTCTATGACGCAGACGGCGCTTCTACATGTGAAAGGCAGCAGGATTGACAGGGAGAAAGTGCGAGGATATCTTTCCATGCTGCAAAGCAGCAGTCCCTCTTATGTACTTATGGCGAGCATGGATGCCTGCATGGGATTTTTGGAAGAGCGGGGACAGGAACGATTTGACGCGATGAGGAAACATTATGACATTTTTTGTGAAAAGACCGCGTCTTTCAAACATATCCGCATCGGAAAAATGTCGAAAGAGCTGCGAGAAAGGTATGAACTGAGGGATTGGGATTTTGGAAAAATAGTGATTTCCGTCAAGGGAACGAGCATGACGGGAAAGGAGCTTGGTGATATTCTGCGCAAGACCTATCATCTGGAGATGGAGATGGCGGCGGAAAGCTATGTGCTGGCGATTATGACGCTGATGGATGAAGGAGCTGGCTGGCAGAGATTGGCTGACGCGCTTGGTGAAATAGATGGTAGGATAGAGGAGAGCGCGGATGACGGGAGTCTTGAAGCCGGGAAAAGAGCTTTGTATTCGAGCGGACCGCTGAAAGGACGCATGACGCCTGCACGGGCATTTCACAGCGAACGGGAGACAGTTCCCATGCAGAAGGCAGTAGGAAGAACCGCGTCCGGATTTATCAATCTTTACCCGCCCGGAAGTCCTATTGTAGCGCCGGGAGAGGTGCTGAATGAGGCGATGGTAGAGCGGATCGAGGAATGCCGCAGAATGGGGCTGCATATGCAGGGTGTGTCCGAGAAGGGTGAGATTGTTGTAGTGGCGCTGTAGCGGTTGAAATTCTTATTATATTAAGGTAAGATAATGGCATGGGAAGACAGAACTTTTTACAACGACCGGTTGGAAAGCTGTCTGGACGAGATTATGGATTATCTGTGGGAGCGCCTGATGCCGTAACAGAAAATCCGGGATTGTACTGTTATGTTGGGAGGTGATGGGAGTGGACATTAAAGTGAATCAGGTGCAGCAGGCGCCTCAGATTGAACAGCCGCAGCAGGCGCAGGAGGCGGACGGTACTTTCAAGTTCACTCTGGTCAGCAGGATCGAGGAGCAGGATTTGCAAAATGCCCTGGCCGGTATGATGGAGGAGATTACCAGACAGGGAAATAAACTTGCAAAGCACCGGGATATCAAGGATATGAAGCGTTATCGCGCGCTGGTGAAAGATTTTCTGAATGAGATTGTCAACCGTTCCCATGCTTTTTCCAGAGAAAACTTTCTGGACAGAAGAGGCCGGCACAGAGTTTACGGGATCATTCGTCTGATTGACCAGAATTTAGATGCGCTGGCGCAGGAGCTTGTTAAGGACGAACAGGACAATCTGGCGATTTTGGAAAGAATAGGTGAAATACGGGGGTTATTGCTGGATATCTTTACTTAGCCGTTATTTGGCGGCTGGGAACTTACGGGGGATAAATGTATGGCAAAGTTTTCGGATATTGTCGGGCAGGAAGAGCTAAAGCATCATATACGGAATGCGATTGAGACGGACAAGGTCTCCCACGCTTATATTATCAATGGTGAGCGCAATGCGGGCAAAGAGTTTATCGCCCGTCTGTTTGCGATGGCCTTACAGTGTGAAAAGGGTGGTGCGGAGCCGTGCGGGGAATGCCATTCCTGCAAACAGGCGATAAGCTACAACCAGCCGGATATCATCTATGTCAGCCACGAAAAGCCAAATACCATCGGCGTGGAGGATATCAGGGGACAGATTAACAATGATATCGGAATTAAGCCTTACAGTAGTCCTCGCAAGATTTATATCATGAATGAGGGCGAGAAAATGACGCCTCAGGCGCAGAATGCGCTCTTAAAAACACTGGAGGAGCCGCCGTCCTATGCGGTGATTCTGATTCTCACTTCCAACGTGGAGGAGCTTCTGCCCACGATCATCAGCCGTTGTGTGGTATTAAACATGAAGCCGGTGCCGGATACGCTTGTGAAAAAGTATTTAATGGAAGAGCTGGCGGTGCCTGATTATAAGGCGAATATTTGCGTTGCGTTCGCAAGGGGAAATGTGGGCAAGGCGAAGCATCTTGCGGGCAGCGAGGAGTTTGAGAAAGTCAAGGAAGAAGCCATTTCACTTGTGAAATATATCAATGACATGGAGATCAACGAGATCGTTAAGGCGATCAAAAAGATTACGGAGTACAATCTGGATATCAATGACTATCTGGATATTTTGACGGTCTGGTACAGGGATGTGCTTTTGTTTAAGGCGACGAAAGACATGAACAGTCTGATTTTCCGCAATGAGATCCAGCAGATCAGGAAGGTGGCGGACAGAAGCACCTATGAGGGGATCGAGACGATTGTGAATGCGCTTCAGCAGGCGAAGAGAAGGCTGGAAGCTAACGTCAACTTTGACTTGACGATGGAGCTTTTACTGCTGACGATCAAGGAAAATTGAATGGGAAGCCGGGAAATCATACTACGCTTTCGGTTTGGAAATTTAAGTTGTAGGTAATATGGAGGTTAATAGATTATGGTTAAGGTAATAGGCGTGCGGTTTCGTACCGCAGGTAAAGTATATTTTTTTGATCCCGGGAAACTGGAGATCAAACAGGGGGATCATGTAATCGTGGAGACGGCCCGGGGCATTGAGTACGGTACGGTGATCGGGGCGCCCAGAGAGATAGAGGCGGACAAGGTAGTTCAGCCGCTAAAATCGGTTTTAAGGATAGCGAATCAGAAGGATGATGAGCAGGAGGCGTCGAACAGGCAGAAGGAAAAAGACGCCTTCAAAATTTGTCTGGAAAAAATTAGAAAACATGGTCTGCAAATGAAACTGATCGACGCGGAGTACACGTTCGACAACAATAAGGTTCTCTTCTATTTTACGGCGGACGGCCGTATTGACTTCAGGGAGCTGGTGAAGGATCTGGCGTCCGTGTTTAAGACAAGGATTGAGCTGCGGCAGATCGGCGTGAGGGATGAGACGAAAATTTTGGGCGGCATCGGCATTTGCGGGCGGCCGCTTTGCTGTCATACCCATTTGTCGGAGTTTGCGCCGGTTTCCATCAAGATGGCGAAGGAGCAGAACTTATCCTTAAATCCCACGAAGATTTCCGGTGTTTGCGGCAGACTGATGTGCTGCCTGAAAAATGAGGAGGAGACTTACGAGGAGCTGAACAGAAAGCTGCCGAATGTGGGGGATTATGTGACCACCGACGATGGACTGAAAGGCGAGGTGCAGAGCGTAAATGTGCTGAGGCAGCTTGTGAAGGTCATCGTGGATGTGGGGGACGAGAAGGAGATACAGGAATATCGTGCGGATCAGCTTCGCTTTAAGAGAAGGCATGGCAAGAACCGTAAGGTGGAGGCTAACGACCCTGAATTAAAAGAGTTGGAAAAACTGGAAAAAAGGGATGAGGCAGGAAAGTAGACCGGAGAGCGGACTGTGCAGAAGCGTGATATACTTTTGAAAGAAAATGAGAGAATAGACGACCTGCAAAGAAACGGGTACTGTATCATACAGGACAGAGAGCGTTTCTGCTTTGGGATGGACGCGGTGCTTTTGTCAGGCTTTGCCGTTGTGAAGGACGGTGGGCGGGTGTTAGATCTGGGAACGGGAACCGGGATCATACCTATTCTGCTGGAGGCAAAGACAAAGGCGGCGCATTTGACAGGGCTTGAGATTCAGGCCGACAGCGCGGAGATGGCGGAGCGTAGCGTAGCCTTGAACGGGCTGGAAGAAAAAATAGATATTGTCACGGGAGACATTAAGGAGGCAGACAAGCTGTTTGACGCTGCTTCCTTTGACGTTATTACCTGCAATCCGCCTTATATGATCGGGCAGCACGGTCTGAAAAACCCTTCGGATGCGAAGGCCATAGCCAGACATGAAATTCTCTGTACGCTGGAGGATGTGATATCGCAGGCGGCCGGACTGCTTGTGCCGGGGGGCAAATTTTTTCTTGTGCACAGACCGTTTCGGCTGGCGGAGATTATTGCGACACTGATGGAATATAAGCTGGAGCCGAAGCGTATGCGGCTGGTTTATCCTTTCGTGGACAAGGAGCCGAATATGGTTCTCTTGGAGGCGGTGCGGGGCGGCAGGCCGCGTATGACGGTGGAGAAACCGTTGATTGTGTATGAGAAGCCGGGGGTGTATATGCCGGAGATTTATGAGGTGTATGGTTTTTAAAGTGAGAGGATAAAGGATATGAAAGGATAAAAATATGCCGGGAATGTTATATCTGTGCGCGACGCCGATTGGGAATCTGGGGGATATGACGCCGCGGGTGGTGGAGACACTTCAGAGCGTGGATTTGATTGCGGCGGAGGATACGCGTAACAGCATCAAACTTCTGAACCATTTTGGGATCAGGACTTCTATGACAAGCTATCACGAATATAATAAAGTAGAAAAAGCAGACTATCTAGTGGGGCAGATGCAGCAGGGAAAAAATGTGGCGTTGGTTTCCGATGCGGGAACCCCGGCGATTTCCGACCCGGGAGAGGTGCTGGTGCAGAAATGTCAGGAGGCGGGCATTACAGTCACTTCTCTGCCCGGCCCGGCGGCCTGTATCACGGCCCTTACTCTCTCGGGACTTTCTTCCAGACGGTTCTGCTTCGAAGGCTTTCTGCCTTCGGATAAAAAAGAAAAAGCGCAGATCCTTACGGAGCTTAAGGAGGAATCCCGCACCATTCTCATATATGAGGCGCCCCACCATTTAGTGCGGACGCTGGGGGAGATTTATGAGACGCTGGGAGACCGCAGGATTACGCTTTGCAGGGAGCTGACTAAAAAATTTGAGACGGTACTGCCGACCACGATTAGAGAGGCGCTTTCCCTCTACGAGCGGGAAGAGCCGCGCGGGGAGTATGTGCTTGTGGTGGAGGGGAAAAGTCTGCGGCAGAAGGAAGAGGAGCGGCAGGCGTCTTGGCAGAGCATGACAATCGGGGAGCATATGGCGCTTTACACGGAAGGGGGGATGGACGAGAAAGCCGCGATGAAACAGGTCGCAAAAGACCGCGGTGTGGCAAAAAGGGAAATCTATGCCGCAATTCATGGCACGGGAATACACTGACCTTCGCATCCTGTGAGAATATGAGAAATTTATGAATATTTGTTGTCAAAGTGATTGACAAAAGTCCCAGAATCCGTAAAATTAGGATTGACAAATGTCAGACCAGATAATATACTTTGAATGTCAAACTATTTTAATGACGAAAAGGAGAACAGGAAAATGTTAGAGAGAGTGGTTGAGATTATTCAGGAACAGTTAAACTTAGACGGCGTGGAAATTACCGAGGATTCTTCTTTCAAGGACGATCTTGGTGCCGATTCTCTGGATTTATTTGAGTTGGTTATGGCTTTTGAGGAAGAGTACGGCGTAGAGATTCCTTCCGAGGATTTAGAGCAGATCACGACAGTAGGCGCTGTAGTTGAGTATATGAAGAGCAAAGGTGTAGAAGCGTAGGCTGTAGGCTCTAATTGCGACAGTCCGATAACATGTGAGGAGAGTGCGGGGCATTCTCTGAATCGAGTGCAGCGCTCGATTTGGGATTTGAGGTTTATAAAATGAAGACAAAAATTACGGAACTTCTGGGGATTGAATATCCGGTCTTTCAGGGCGGCATGGCATGGGTTGCGGAGTACCATCTGGCGGCGGCTGTATCCGAGGCGGGAGCGCTCGGCATTATCGGAGCGGGCGGCGCTCCGGCATCTTTCGTCAGGGAGCAGATTCAGAAGGCAAAAGAGCTGACGAAGAAACCTTTTGGCGTAAATGTCATGCTGATGAACCCGGAGGCGGATGAGATTGCGAAAGTGATCGTGGAGGAAGACGTTAAGGTGGTAACCACCGGCGCAGGGAATCCCGGCAAGTATATGACCATGTGGAAAGAGGCAGGCATCAAGGTGATTCCCGTGGTGGCGAGCGTTGCTCTGGCGAAAATGATGGAGCGCGCAGGCGCGGACGCTGTGATAGCTGAAGGCACGGAATCCGGCGGACATATCGGCGAGGCGACGACGATGACTCTCGTGCCGCAGGTAGTGGACGCTGTCAGCGTTCCCGTGATCGCTGCGGGCGGCATTGCGGACGGCAGAGGTTTTGCGGCGGCTATGATGCTTGGTGCGGAAGCTGTCCAGATGGGGACACGGTTTCTGGTGGCGGCGGAGTGCACCGTACATGAGAATTACAAGAAAAAGGTGATTTCTGCGAAGGACATTGACTCCGAAGTTACCGGCAGGGCGAACGGTCATCCTGTTCGTCAGATCCGAAATAAGCTGACAAGAGAATATCTGCAGATGGAAAAGGAAGGCGCATCTTTAGAAGAGATGGAAAAGCTGACACTCGGCTCTCTTCGCAAAGCGGTGGTAGAGGGCGATGTGGTGTCAGGCACTCTTATGGCAGGGCAGATTGCCGGTATGGTCAATAAAGAGCAGTCCTGTGCGGAGATGCTTGCAGAGATTATGGATCAGGCGGAGACATTGTTAAAATTGAAATAAGGATAATGCAGAAAGATGCAGAAAAAGCAAGCTGCGTGGCTTGCTTTTTTCTCACACAAATACTTTGAAATTCAAAATATTTATCAAAACATGGGGAATCATACAGGAAAGGAAGGATATTTGATTATGGGAAAGACGGTTTTTATGTTTCCGGGGCAAGGAGCGCAGTATGTAGGGATGGGCAAAGATTTCTATGAGCAGATCCCGGTCTGTAAGGAGATGTTTGAGCTGGCGGGAAAGGCAAGCGGCTTGGATGTAGCGGCGCTCTGTTTTGAGGAGAACGAGCAGATTAATATTACGGAATATACGCAGATCGCTATGCTTGCTACAGAAGTGGCAATACTTAAGGCTGTGGAGGAGAAGGGCGTGAAGCCCGACATCACGGGCGGTTTAAGTCTCGGCGAATACGGTGCGCTTGTCGCAAGCGGCGTGATGAGCCCGGAGGATGTGTTTAAAATCGTGCGCAAGCGGGGCATCTATATGCAGGAGGCGGTGCCGCAGGGCGGCGCTATGGTAGCGGTACTCGGTATGGATACGGCAGTGATCGAGCAGATTTGTGAGGAGACACCTGGAATGGTGACGATCGCAAACTATAACTGTCCGGGACAGATCGTGATTACAGGTGAGGAGGGCGCGGCGCAGGCGGCTGTGGAGAAGCTGACGGCGGCAGGAGCAAAGAAATGCGTGGCATTGAAGGTCAGCGGCCCCTTTCATTCTCCCCTGCTAGTCGGCGCTGGCGAGAAGCTGGCGAAGGAACTGGAGACGGTGGAAATTCACGATATAGCCATTCCGTATATCGCCAATGTGACGGCGGACTATGTGAAGGACAAGGCCGATGTGAAACCTCTTTTAGAGAAGCAGGTGTCTTCTTCCGTCAAGTGGCAGCAGACGGTGGAGCGTATGATCGCAGACGGCGCGGACTTATTTATCGAGATCGGTCCGGGTAAGACGCTGTCCGGGTTTATGAGGAAGATCAGCCGGGATGTGAAAGTGATCAATATAGAGAAGATGGAAGATTTGGAGAGACTGGTATAGATATCCGAACGCTCAAGTGAAAGCAGTTCCTGCGTCGCCGCACTTGCGCCGCAAAATACGCAGCAGACGCTAAACGCGTGAAAGAACTCATTAAGCGCTGGCATATTTTGAGGGGCTCCTACGGAAGCTGCTTTCACTTGAGCTGGTTATGAATAAGAGAAAAGCAGTTTAGCAAATGGGTATGGAATAAAAATGGCAGGAGGAGAGAGATATGCTGACTGGTAAAGTAGCTCTTGTGACAGGCGCAGGGCGCGGGATCGGGAGAGAGATAGCGCTTACGCTTGCGGAGTACGGCGCGGACGTGATCGTCAACTATAACGGTTCAAAGGAGAAAGCGGAAGAAGTCGTTATGCAGATCGAAGCCATGGGAAGAAAAGCGGCAGCCGTGCAGTGCAGTGTGGCGGATTTTGAGGCGTGCGGGCAGATGATTACGGATGTGCTCGCCGAATTTGGACACATTGATATTCTGGTGAACAACGCCGGAATCACAAAGGACAATCTGATGATCAAGATGACGGAGGCGGATTTTGATGCGGTCATTGACACCAATCTGAAAGGGACATTCAATACCATGAAGCATATGTACCGTCCCTTTTTAAAGCAGAAGGCGGGCAGGATCATCAATTTGTCTTCGGTCAGCGGTGTGCTGGGCAATGCGGGACAGGCCAACTATGCGGCTTCTAAGGCAGGTGTGATTGGCCTCACCAAATCCATGGCGAGGGAGCTTGCCAGCCGAAATATTACGGTGAATGCGGTTGCGCCCGGTTTTATCGACACAGATATGACGCAGGCAATGACAGACGCGGCGAAGGAGGCGACGCTTGCACAGATCCCCTTAAAGCGTGTGGGAACGCCTAAAGATATCGCGGAGACGGTGGCTTTTCTGGCCAGCGATAAGGCGGCGTATATTACGGGACAGGTGATCTCGGTGGACGGCGGGATGGCCATGTAAAAACGGTAAGGAAATGGCAGTATCGTGTTTGGACGTCAATCAGAAATTTGTGACGCTTCGAAACGAAAAAAAGACGAAATTCAGTCAAGAGGATAAACAGAGAAGGAGTTTGAGTATGAGCAGACGAGTGGTTGTAACAGGAATGGGGGCCATTACCCCGATTGGTCTGAGCGTGGACGAATTTTGGACCGGCGTGAAGGAAGGCAAGACCGGGTTCGCGCCGATTACGAAGTTTGACACGGCGGATTTTAAGTGTAAACTGGCGGCTGAAGTCAAAGACTTTGACGGCAAAAATTACATGGACTTTAAGGCGGCGAAGAGAATGGAGTCTTTTTCCCAGTATGCGGTGGCGGCAGCCAAAGAGGCGCTGGAGGATGCAGGCATTGACATGGAGAAGGAAGATCCTTACCGCGTGGGTGTGGCGGTAGGCTCCGGCACCGGTTCCTTACAGGCGATGGAGCGTTCCCACACGAGACTGGTGGAGAAAGGCCCGGGCAGAATCGAGCCTTTGTTTGTGCCGCTTACGATCTCCAACATGGCGGCGGGCAATGTGTCGATCCAGTTTGGTTTGAAGGGAAAAAGCATCAATGTGGTGACAGCCTGCGCGACAGGCACAAATTCCATTGGCGAGGCGTTCCGCGCGATTCAGTACGGGGATGCGGATGTGATGGTGGCAGGCGGCACGGAGGGCAGCGTGTGTCCCATCGGCGTCGGCGGTTTTTCCGCGCTGACGGCGCTCTCCACCTGTGAAGATCCCGCAAGATGCTCCATTCCGTTTGACAAGGAGAGAAGCGGTTTCGTCATGGGCGAAGGCGCAGGTGTGGTTGTGCTGGAGGAGCTGGAACATGCGAAGGCAAGAGGTGCGAAGATTTATGCGGAGGTAGCGGGATACGGCTGTACCTCTGACGCGTATCACATCACTTCCCCGGCGGAGGACGGCGCGGGCGCGGCCAAGGCGATGGAGTACGCGGTGAAGGACGCGGGGCTGAGCCTGAACGATATCACCTATATTAACGCCCACGGAACGGCGACGCACCATAACGATCTCTTTGAGACGCGGGCCATCAAGCTGCTGTTCGGTGACCATGCGAAGGACATTAAGATTAACTCCACCAAGTCCATGGTGGGCCACCTTCTTGGCGCGGCGGGCGCGATTGAGTTCGTCACCTGCGTGAAGGAGCTGCAGGAGGGCTATATTCACAGGACGGTAGGCTATCAGGTACCCGACGAGGAGTGCGACCTGAACTACTGTAAAGAGGCTTACGAGGAAGACTTCGAGTATGCGTTGTCCAATTCCCTCGGATTCGGCGGACATAACGCGAGCCTGCTGGTGAAGAAGTTCCATGATTAAGATTGCGTGTCTGCGTTGGAATATACAATGTGCGCAATGAAAACAAGAGTGAGATTGCGTTTCGCAATTACTTACAGTAATTGACACAGAGAGGAGAACAGACATGTCATTAATGGGTGCGAAGGAAATCATGGAGATTATTCCCCACAGACAGCCCTTTATGCTGATTGACACGATAGAGGAGATGGAGGAAGGGAAACGGGTAGTCGCTAAGAAATGCGTGTCCTACAACGAACCTTTCTTTGCGGGGCATTTTCCCGAGGAGCCGGTGATGCCCGGCGTGCTGATTGTGGAGGCGCTGGCGCAGACAGGCGCGGTAGCGATCTTAAGCCAGCCTGAGTTTAAGGGAAAGACCGCCTATTTCGCGGCGATCAACAACGCGAAATTTAAGGGCAAGGTGGTTCCCGGAGATGTGCTGACGCTGGAGACGGAAATCATCAAGATCAAAGGACCCATCGGCGTAGGCGCAGGGAAGGCCTACGTGAACGGGAAACTGGTGACGCAGGCGGAATTGACTTTTGCAATCGGCGAAGCGTAAAGCCTGCACGGTTCCATCACCGCGTAAAGCGCGGGATGGAGGCTTCGCCGTAACATTTGCGGAGCGTGACAGAGGCGGATATTGGGCGAGTATCGGAAGGACAGGGAAAAACAGATGGGAAATGTGAAACCGTTAAAGATAGGCGATTTGTCAGCCCGTGTACCGGTGATTCAGGGCGGCATGGGCGTGGGAGTCAGTCTTTCCTCACTGGCCGGAAATGTGGCGAGGGAGGGCGGAATCGGCGTGATTTCCACAGCGCAGATCGGTTACCGGGAGCCGGATTTTGACAAGGACCCGATCGGCGCGAATCTGCGTGTGGTCGGGACAGAGATCGCGAAGGCCAGAGAGATCGCAAAGGGCGGGATTCTGGGCGTCAATATCATGGTTGCGACCAGAAAGTACGAAGACTATGTAAAGGCGGCGGTGGCTGCGGGAATCGACCTGATTATTTCCGGCGCGGGACTGCCTATGGATCTGCCGAAGATTGTGGGAGCGGCGAAAACGAAGCTGGCGCCCATTGTGTCCAGCGTGAAATCGGCGCAGGTGATCATGCGGTACTGGTGGAAAAAGTATAACAGGCTGCCCGACGCGGTGGTGATCGAGGGACCTCTGGCCGGCGGCCATCTGGGTTTTCACAAAGAGCAGCTTGCAGATATCGAAGGCCTGCATTATGATGAGGAAGTGGAAGCGATCATTGCGCAGGTCAATGAGACGGCGGCGGAGCACGGAGCGGAGATTCCCGTTGTCATGGCGGGCGGCATCTACACCAGAGAGGACATGGAACACTATCTGGAGATGGGAGCTTCCGGCGTGCAGATGGCGACCCGTTTCGTGACGACTTACGAGTGCGACGCGGACCCGGCCTACAAACAGAGCTACATCGACGCGAAGGAGGAGGACATCGTCATCGTGCAGAGCCCTGTGGGTATGCCGGGACGGGCGATTCTGAATCCTTTTATGAAGCGGGCGAAGGAAGGACGGATTCCGCATGAGAAATGCCATCTTTGCATCAGCACCTGCAAAGGCGCGGAAACGCCTTATTGTATCACGGACGCGCTTGTCAATGCCGTGAAGGGAAAGGTGGATGAGGCGCTGCTTTTCTGCGGTGCGAATGCATACCGGGCCACGCACTTAGAACACGTGAAAGACATTCTTGGTGAATTTGCGTGAAAGCATTGAGCAGTGCGCAGACAGAGGAATAGGCGGAGAGGAGAGCTCGCTCTCCGAAACGACTATTCAGAAGGCTGCATAGGGCGGTGCTAAGCGCCGGTGGCGCTTGCCCAGCACGGACCGAAGCGGAGCGAAGACAGCCCGCGAGCGAGGGAAACCGAAGGTTTCAGGAGCGGCACTGCGGGGTAAAGGGAAGCAGACAGAGGAATAGGCGGCACTGTGGGATAAAAGGAAGCATAAATTATGGGAGAGACGGTGTGAAGACAAGAATTATAGGAACAGGAAGCTGTCTGCCGGGGACAGTGGTGACAAACGATGATCTGTCCAAGGTGATGGACACTTCTGACGAGTGGATCAGCAGCAGGACAGGAATCCGGGAACGGCATCTGGCGAAGGAGGAGACAACCGCCAGCATGTCTGTGGAGGCTGCAAAACGCGCCATGGAGGACGCAGGGGTAACTGCTGAGGAGATAGATTTGATCATTCTGGGTACGGTGTCGGCGGACTTCGTGACGCCTGCCTGCGCCTGCGAAGTGCAGGCGGCCATCGGGGCGGCAAATGCGGTTGCTTTTGATATCAATGCGGCTTGTGCCGGTTTTATGTTTGCCCTGAATATAGCCAATGCGTATATACAGGCGGGGATATATCGGACCGCATTGATTCTGGGGGCGGAGACGCTCTCTAAGATCGTGGACTGGGACGACAGGAGCACCTGTGTGCTTTTTGGAGACGGCGCCGGGGCGGCGGTAGTACGGGGGGATGAGCAGTATGGACTGGTTGCCTTCGACCAAGGCTCCGACGGGACGAAAGGCGATGTGCTTGCCTGCCCCGGCCGCACCAACAACAATCCCCTGATCCGTACGGACCAGAGGCTTGGGTTTGTGCATATGGACGGACAGGAGGTTTATAAGTTTGCCGTGACGACGGTGCCCGCTTCTTTACAGAAAACGATTGAAGCTGCGGGACTGACACCGGAGGATATAGACTACTTCGCGTTGCATCAGGCGAATATCCGCATCCTCCAGTCCGTATCGAAACGGCTCCGCATCGAGGAAGATAAATTCCCGATCAGCCTTGACCACTGCGGAAATATTTCCGCGGCCAGTGTGCCGATTCTGCTTGATGAGATGAACCGCAAGGGACTGTTAAAGCCCGGCATGAAGGTTGCGCTCAGCGGTTTCGGTGGTGGACTGACTTGGGCATCCGCGGTGCTTGAGTGGTAAGATTCGCGGTAAATAAAACGCAGACCAACACTGGCCTGCGTTTGCTTTCGTTCATTCTGTTGTATCAGTGCCTATTCCTGATTTCTGATGCGCTCAATCAGACTCTCCTTTTTCACCTTTTTGTGGATAAACAGTGTAATGGCAGTCTGGCCGATCAACAGTACCAGAGCAAGCCCCACGGTTTCCCAGAGGGGATAGTGGTAGCGGCTGATACTCATAAAGTGCTCCTTTTTTGCCCAGAGAAACAGCAGATATCCGGCTGCATTGCCAAGCGTCAGGCTGATTAAGAGCGTGCCCGCGGTGAAGACCAGCCCTTCTCCGGAGAGCATATGCACGAGCTGCCTGTCGGAGAGGCCGAGAGCCTGCAGGATGCCAAGCTCCTTTTTCCTTGTGACAATGCTGGTGATCATCGTGTTGATCAGGTTGATAAAACCGATCACGGCAATCAGGATCAGAAGCAGATAGAGTGGATTTTTTGTCAGGCCGATTCCGGAGTTGCCGATTTTTATCTCCACATCCATGGCATACAGTGTAAAGTGCTCATTTTCGCTTACCAGCTCCAGCAAAGTCTCTTTCACGCTGTCATAGTGCGCGTCGTCCACATGCAGATAAATGTCTGTGGTGGGATCGCAGGTCAGGCCCAGACTGTTCCAGGTATCTTCCGTCATAATCAGGAAGGAAAAGTTACTGTCCGGCTGTGTCAGAGCGGTGAGCGTTACCGTCAGGGGGATTTCTCTGCTGCCGTCGTGGAGGGTCAGCGGAAAGGTATCGCCCATGGAAAGACCGTACTGCTCAAAAGAGTAAACGTGGGTGCAGACAATTTCATTGTTTGCCGTCATTCGGTCGTAGTCGATGCTGCCCTGCTCCAGATAAGCGCTTAGTTCCGCCACATCCTCTCTGGTAAAGTAGGAGAGCGGCAAGCGATTGTGGTAGTCCTCATACATGGCGGATTCTATCTCCGTGGAGGAGAGGATGACGCCGGACGCACGCTCCACCGATTCCACGCCCTCTATGGAGGCCAGCTTTTCAAGAAAGGCTTCATTAAAGTATGCCTGCTGTACCAGACTGTCCAGATTGTTTTCCGGATATTCCTTATCGTGATTGGCATAATCCAGCGCAATGCGAAAATCTCCTCTGGGAATGCTCCGCCTTGCCAGGTCTTCTGCGCTGAGACTGCTTAAGACAGCGGAGACACAGATAAAGAGCACGCAGCTTAGACCCATGGTGAAGATGGTGACGGCGGTACGTCTCTTATTGCGCGTCAGATTGGCGAAGGCAAGAGCAGCCACGTTTACTTCGCGGTGTCCCTTGCGGCTCTTGCGGTCACTGCTGCTTTCCTGATAGCGGATGGCTTCCACAGGGGAAACCTTTTTCGCCATCCGGATAGGTTTTCGCAGGGACACGGCCACGGTGACAAGCGCGGCTGCCGCCGCGATGAACAGAACGGGCAGGGAAAACATGTGTATCTGTCCGGCGACTGCCTCCACCGCGTCGCGGGAATAGGAGCTGATTGCAGAGCCGCTCTGATATAGCCAAAGGGCGAGCGGAAACAGGAAGCAGGGCAGCAGGAACCCGATCAGCAGACCGGCAGGAACCGCGAAGGCGGAAACGATGGCGCCCTGCCAGTAAAACAGTCTGGCAATTTGCCGTCCGGATGCGCCAAGCGCTTTTAACTTACCGATTTCCTGTACGTCGGTGATCACACCTACATAGTAGATGCTGTAGATCACCAGCGCGGAAAAGAAGACCACAATCAGGCCTATAATGGCTATGACAGCCATGGTTTCCGTACCCGGATCGGTCACAGTGAAAAGGTATGCTTTGTTGATATGGACGTCGCCCTCGCCCAGTCCGATGTCCGCGGCAACCGTGTTTATTCTGTCTGTCATCTCGTCGAAGGTCAGATCATCCTCCCCGTAAACGCGCAGGGTGGCGAAGGGTGCAGGCTCGTAAAGCCCATCCGCTTCATAGCGGTCTAAAAGGGCTTTGGAGACATGGGCAGCCCACATCAGACGGCTGTCGTCTATGTCCTCGGATATTTCTACATCGGGCTCCAGTCCGCAGATCGTAAACTCTTTGGTCAGAATTTCCCCTTTGCCGTTTATGCGGAAGGAGAGAGTTACCTTGCCTCCAATGACTGGTTCTGCGCCGACACGGCGGAAAAAGACGGGGGAGGAGCAGATTTCCTCCTCTGTTTCGGGATAATGTCCCGATTCCAGATGCACGGCAAGAGAAGAATCGCTTCCGTCTGTCGTCCGTGCATCCTTTATGATTTCACGACAGGAAAGAACGCCGTTCATTTTCCCGTTACTAATATCCGCGAAGGTTTCTGTGGCGCTCATGGCTTCCACGTTGATATGCTTTGACAGGATATTAACCTGATCGGCCGTCAAGCCGTTAAAGTTGGTATGGTAGTCTGACTCAGCGTATATCTGCCGGTTCATATCTGCGAGAGCGACGCCGACGGTGCCGATCGTCATGAGAAGCATAGTGGTGAGCATGATGGCGGTGGCGGTGAGTATGGTACGGCTTTTGTTGTAGCGGAGCTTACTCAGGGCAAGGCTCCTGACCGTATTAGTTTTCTTCATCGGAAGCCACCTCGCTTTCCCCGGAGGAGAGAATGCGCCCGTCCGCCAGAATGATCGTGCGGCCGGCCATCTGCGCCACTTCCTCATTGTGGGTGATGACCACGAGGGTCTGTCCGTATTTGGCTGCGGAAGCCTTTAAAAGAGCCATGGTCTCATCGCCGGTGCGGGTGTCCAGATTGCCGGTTGGCTCGTCGGCCAGAATGATGGAAGGCTTGGCTGCGATGGCTCTGGCAATGGCGCATCTTTGCTGCTGGCCGCCGGAGAGCGTGTTGGGCAGATTTTTTATTTTTCCCGAAAGCCCTAATGTCTGAATGATATCGTGGATGAAGGATTCATCCACGGGCTTGCTGTCCAGCCCGAGAGGGAGGACGATGTTTTCCCACACGTTGAGGGAGGGGATCAGATTGTAGGCCTGAAAGATAAAGCCGATTTTACGGCGGCGGATCTGGGAAAGCTTCGCCTCCTTGAAGGAGGCAATATTTTCCCCGTCGATAAAGACATGGCCGGAGGTGGGAGTGTCCAGGCCGCCCAGCATATGGAGCAGGGTGGACTTGCCGCTGCCGGATTTGCCGATGATGGAGACAAACTCGCCTTGCCTGATTTCCAGATTGACATGATCCACGGCTTTGACCTGATTGTCGCCTGTGCCGTAATATTTGCATAAATCCTCAGTCTTTAAGATGATGTCCGAATGCTTCTTCATAGTGTGTCATTCCTGCCTTTCTCCTTATGTTTCTGATAAGATAAGCATAAGGCGGTAATCTTACAGGAAACTTACAAATAGAAAAATAATTAATTACCGGATCTGGCTCTTTTCGTAAATTGCGGCAGAGGGAGATGTACCATAAATATACTTCCCTTTGGGGAAGCGGATTTCACGCTGATCGTGCCGCCCTGTTCCTCCAGAATACGTCTGGCGAGATATAGCCCCACGCCGGACCCTTCGGTCTGCTTTACGGAAGGGTGGCTGCCGCGGTAGAAGCGTTTGAAGATCCGGTTGGTCTCTTCTTTGGGGACGCCGATGCCCTCATCCTCGATTTCCAGACTGATATAGCTGTAGAACCGATGGAGCCGTAACGTGATCGTGCTGCCCGCAGGGGAATATTTGATGGCGTTGTCCAGAAGGTTTGCGATGGCTTCGGCGGTCCAGCGTCTGTCTAAAAACAGAGGCGTGGGCGTTTCATATTCCTGATCTGGGTCAAGCAGCTCTATGGTTATATTTTTAGGAATGGTTTTTTCATATACCGTATTGACAGCGTCGGTGAGCACATCCGACAAAAGGACAGTCTCCTGCTTTAGCGTAATCAGGGAGGTTTCCAGACGGGAAACATTAACCAATTCGGTCAACAGGTTTTCCAGATGATTCATCTGCGCGACGCACCGTTCCAAAAAATCGGCGCGCTCCGATTCGGAATCGGTGTCCACACACATGGCCAGACAGTTTTTCAATGCGCTGACAGGCGTTTTCAACTGGTGGGAGATATCCGTTACCAGCGTTTTGGTGTGATCCCGCTCTTCGGCCAGAGCCTTCGTTTTCGCCATCAGTTTATGTCCTATTTTAAGTAGGGTGTCAGTGAAAGCCCCGTTGAAAATGGGAGCAAGGTTATTCTGATCCGCAAGGTGGGAATAGTTGTCCGCAAGGTAACAATCTAACAGCTCATGCATCCGCCACTCCTGCTTTTGGCGGTTTTTGTAAAACAGATAAAAGCAGAGTCCGGTGAGGAGCAGATAGAGGGCAAGAGCGATGGCCAGAAGAGAAAAAAACGATAAGACGGCGGTGCGGTAGAAAGGAACGTCTGTCATCAGTAAATTCTGCCGGTAGCCGTATTTTTCAAGAATGGAGAAGCCCTTGTCAACCTGGCTGTGCTGCGTATCCTGCATGGCGGTTAAGAGTGTCAGCTCCGCGTCAGGGTACTCGGAGAGAATGGCCCCCGCAATATTTCCATATTGTTTCAGTTCCTGCGCATACTGCGCGCGCACCAGGGAAAATCCCCCAAAGCCGCATATCAGTATAAAAATCACGGAGATACAGGAATGAAGCGCATAGGTTTTCCATGCAAATTCGGATGTATGCATCGTCGTTTTCATCGTTTCTCACATTTCCTTTCCCAGATATAGCCGAGTCCCCGGATATTTTTCAGGATGGCGGGGGTGGAAGGGTCTTCCTCGATTTTTTCCCGAAGCCGTCTGATAT
>CARUOB010000041.1:21762-28448 GCA_949076555.1 uncultured Lachnospiraceae bacterium
GATATTGACGGCGAGGGTATTCTCATCCACAAAATTACCCTCGATATCCCAGATGGATTCCAAGAGCTGCCCCTTTGACAGGATCCGCATCGGATTTTCCATGAAGAAAGCGAGCAGGGAATATTCTCTGGCAGTCAGTGTCAGATTTTCCCCGTTTTTTGCGGCACGTTTTTCTTCCGGGTAGAGGGTGATATTTCCGGAGACGACCGTTTTTGGCAGCTCTGTCGGGAAACGCTTCAGGAGCGCGCCCACCTTGGAAACCAGTGCGGTCAGGGAAAAAGGCTTGGTGATATAATCGTCTGCGCCCTGTCTGTAACCGGCCATGATGTCCTCCTCTCTGTCGAGGGCAGTCAGAAACAGGAAAAGGACGTCGCTCTCCTGCCGGACGCGGGAACAGAAATCCAGACCGCTTCCGTCCGGCAGCGTGATATCGCAGATAATCAGGGCAGGGGAAAACTGCCTGAAAAGCAAAAGCGCTTCCTTCACGGTGAAGGCGCTGCGGACCGTGTAACCCTCCTTTTTCAGTTTCAGACTGACAGAGTGGTTGAGACTGTCGTCGTCCTCTAAAAGTAAAATTTCCTGTTGCATGTAATAAGGCCTCCCGTAGTATATATGGTTTGGAAGGGCATAAGCGCCCCAAACAGATAAGCAGATTATAGCATGGCGGGGTACGCGCGTAAAGCGGGGACAGACGGCATCATTGAGAACCGGAGACTGAAATGGTATAATGGAATGACTGCAAAGAAATGGCAGGAACAGGGCGGAGACAGAATAGAAACAGAGGAGTCGGTATGCGTATTTTGATTGCGGAGGATGAAAAGGAACTGGCAAAGGGACTTAAGTTTCTGCTGGAAAAGAATAAATTTACCGTAGATATGGCACATGATGGCGAGGAGGCGCTTGCCTGCTTTCGGTGCAGGGATTACGATGTAGTGATTCTGGACATTATGATGCCGAAGGTAAACGGTCTGGAGGTTTTGCGGCAGATCCGCGAGGCGGGCTGCGGGGTTCCCGTGCTGATGCTGACGGCGAAAGCGGAGATAGAAGACCGGGTGGCAGGTCTGGAAGCGGGAGCGGACGACTATCTGCCAAAGCCCTTTGCCAGTCCGGAATTTATCGCCAGAGTGAAGGCCCTTTCGCGCAGGAATGCGGGATATACGGAACTGTGCCTGTCTTTCGGAAAGGTGGAGCTTGACTGCAACCGCTATGAGATGGCCTGCGGGGGCAGGGCGGTGCGCCTGAACAATAAGGAATTTCAGGTGATGGAGCTTTTTATGCGCAATCCCCGGTTTGTATTTTCCACGGCCCATTTGATGGACAAGATATGGGGGCAGGACTCGGAGGCGGATGTCAGCGTGGTCTGGACTTATGTAGGATTCCTTCGAAAAAAATTGAAGGAGCTTAACGCGGATATTGAGATCCGGACAGCCCGGGGCGCAGGGTATTTTCTTGACTTGTAGGAAGTTTGGACAGCGTGAAGCAGGGAGGGAGAATGTGTGGCACACGCAGAGTTTGTCGCGGGCATAGGCTTCATGTTCGCTGGCGGGCGACGATTTCTTAGAGGAGAGCATATGTTGAAAAAGATACAAAGGCGGTTTGTTCTGGCGGCGATGGCAGCGTTTGGCACGGTGATGCTGCTGGTTCTTGTGGGCATTAACGTGGCAAATTATTACAGGACCACCTCTATGCAGGATCAACTGGCCAAAGAGCTTCTTTTGCATGAACGGACAGTTTCGGTGAAGCGGCAGGCGCCGCCTCGGCCTGTCAGAAACATGCCGGGAAGAGACCCGGAAGCGGCGTTTATGACCCGCTTTTTTACGGTTCGCTGTGATACGGACAGCAGGGTCAGAGAGGTGTTAAGGGACTATATTTCCTCTGTGGATGAGGAGACGGCAAAGACATATGCACAGGCTGTTCTTTCAAAAGGCAGAGAAAGGGGATATTACGGGGACTATCGCTATCTGGTGAGCAGGAGTGAAAAAGGGACTTCCATCCTCTTTTTGAACACAGCGATACAATTGCAGTCCATGCAATCCCTTCTGCTGGTGTCTTTGACGATAGGCCTGTGCAGTCTGCTGATGGTATTCTTGCTTATTCTTCTGTTCTCAAGGCGTGCAATGAAACCTTACCTGAAAAACATAGAACGGCAGAAGCGGTTTATCACAGACGCGGGACATGAGCTTAAAACGCCGATCACTTCTATCGCAACCAGCGCGGACATCGCAGCGATGGAACATGAGGGGGATGAATGGATTGAAAACATCCGCAGGCAGGCGGCACGGCTCACGAAGCTGGTGAGAGATATGGTCGCGCTGTCGAGGCTGGACGAGGAGGCGCCGTTCCCAGAGAAGGGCAGATTTTCCGTGAGCGAAGCGGCGTGGGAGACGGCGGAGTCTTTTGCCCATCTTGCGAAGGCAAAAGGGAACCATTACAGTCAGAGCATTGAGGAGAATCTGATGTTATATGGAGACAGGAGCGCCATTCAGCGGATGATCTCTATTTTGCTGGACAACGCGGTCAGGTATTCCGACGATGGCGGTGAAATCCAGATGCGGATTTACCGCAGGCGGGGAAAAGTCTGCATAGAGGTATCCAATACATGTGACCTGCCGGACGTTTCGGATTTGGACAGACTGTTCGACCGGTTTTACCGCTTGGACGATTCGCGGTCTTCCATGACGGGCGGTACGGGAATCGGACTTTCCATGGTGCGGGCGATCGCGGAAACGCACGGAGGAGAGGCGACAGTGCGGAGCGACGACGGGAAGAGGATATGCTTTCGGGTAATTCTGTAGCCAAATTGTTCATCAAAAAATCACATCTGTTTTTAAGTACATTTCAGGAAGGTCACCTATACTTTACCCATGCTTTTGACGGAGCAGGAAATACATTCCCTTTTGTTTGGGAAGGTGTGAAACAGTGATAAAACAGCAGGGAAAGGAGAGGAGCGGGTGACTCAGACAGGAGGATTCCGGCATGAGATGAAATACCGGATCGACTACGCGCAGTATATCGAGCTGAGAAATCGACTGCGGGTAGTTATGCAAAGCGACATACATACCGGCATGGATGGCAGATACTTGATACGGAGTATCTACTTTGACAATTACACGGACAAAGCGCTGCGGGAAAAGAGGGATGGCGTTCCCGTGCGGGAGAAGTTCAGAATCAGATATTATAATGATGACTTTTCTTATCTGACACTGGAAAAGAAAATCAAGGATAACAACCTCTGTATGAAGGTTGACGCGAGGATTACGGAAAAGGAGTGCAGGGAACTGCTGACGGGCAGAAGGGATTGGATGAAAGAGCATTCTTCGCCGCTGGTGAAGGAACTTTATGCAAAAATGTGCTATCAGATGCTTCGCCCGCGGGTGCTTGTATCTTATATGAGAGAGCCTTATATTTACCGTGTGGGAAACGTGAGGGTTACCTTTGACTCGGATATTCGAACGACCATGTTTCATAGGGATTTTCTGGAGGAAAAGGTGGCGGACATCGACACCAGGGAGACGCCGCAGGATAGGATTCTGGAAGTAAAATTTGATGCGTTTCTTCCGGAAATTATCCGCAGGCTTATTCAGGTAAACACATTGCGGCAGACGGCCTTTTCAAAATATGAGGCATGCAGACGGTTCGGTTAAAAAGGAGGAAAAGAGAAATGACTTTTAACGATATATTTAAATCAAGTTTTTTGGAGAATGTAGCGCAGTTTTCGGCAGTCGATACGTTGATCGGGATGCTGTTTGCCCTTGTCATCGGCCTGTTCATTTTCGTGGTATATAAAAAGACCTTTAACGGTGTAATGTACTCCTCCGGGTTTGCCCTGACACTGGTGGGACTCTCTCTTGTGACAACATTGGTGATCATGGCGGTGACGTCCAATGTGGTGCTGTCTCTGGGCATGGTTGGCGCACTCTCCATTGTGCGTTTCCGGGCGGCGATCAAGGAGCCGATCGAGATTGTGTATCTGTTCTGGTCGATTGCGTCGGGTATTGTGATCGGCGCGGGCATGATTCCGCTGGCGGTAATCGGCTCTGCCATAATCGGTATTATTTTGATTCTGTTTGCCAATCGGAAGATACATGAGAGTCCCTATATTCTGATTTTGAATTGTGAGAATGAAGGGGCGGAGGAAACGGCGGTGCAAATGGCGCAGAAGGTGTTGAAACGGTTTCTGGTGAAATCCAAAACAGTGAACATGGGCGGTATTGAATTGACGGCGGAGGTGCGCTTGGCGGACGCGGCAACGTCCTTTGTCAACAAATTACATGAGATAGAGGGTGTGGAAAACGTTACCCTTGTAAGCTATAACGGCGAGTATATGTCCTGACAACGGGATCTGTACCTGTACGCTGCCTGATGCAGACCTTCTCATAGATGGTTTTGGCGAAGCGGTGGTCAGGGAAGCGCGAAAGTGGGGTGAATTATGATTTCATATGAATATATCGCAAAGCCAATCGGCATGATAATGGCGGCGGCTGTCGCGTTCTGTCTTTGGATAGCGTCCTTTTCGCAGCAGGTGGTGGAGACGCTTGGCGGGGTGAGTGTGCCGATGGCGTATGAAGAGGTGCTGTTTAATACGGATCAAGTGATGCGGATTGACATTCAGATGGAACAGGAAGAATGGGAGGAAATGCTGGAGAATGCCACGGCCAAGGAGTATTACGTCTGTGACGTGCAGATCAACGATCGGAAAATATGTAATGTCGGTTTGCGCACGAAAGGCAACACAAGCCTTTCTTCGATAGCCGGAAATCCGGAAACAGACAGATACAGTCTGAAACTGGAGTTCGATCACTATGTGGAAGGACAGACCTGTTTTGGCCTTGACAAACTGGTCTTAAATAATAACTTTGCGGATGCCACCAGCATGAAGGAAGCTGTGGTCTATGATATGTATCAATATCTGGGAGTGGACGCCTCCCTGTATAATTATGCCGAAATATCGGTGAATGGAGAGTATCTGGGCGTATATCTGGCACTGGAAGCGGTGGAGGAAAGTTTTCTAATGCGAAATTACGGAACCGTGGACGGCGAACTGTATAAGCCGGACAGTATGAAGATGGGAGGCGGCAAAGACGGGAGATTGGGAGGAGAGCCACCTTGGCCCGGAGAGAAGGAGGAGGGCACAGGGAAGGAACGGCCGCAGGATCAGGAAGGAGAAAACAGGCGGGAATTTCCGCAAGGGGCAGAGCTTCCGGACGGAGAGATGCCTTGGGGACAGGGAATGCCGGATTTTGCGGACGGTATGGCGTCTGGCGGTGCAGATTTTGATTTTGCGAACTTTGCAGGGCAGGCACCGCCGGACATGGGGAAAATGCCGGGAAAAGGTTCTTCCATGGGAGGCGGAAACGGCGCGAATCTCAATTACACCGATGAGGAGCTTTCCAGCTACTCTGATATCTGGGACGGCGAGGTGACGGACACGGGGAAAGCGGATCACAGCCGTGTCGTCACAGCCCTCAAAAATATCAGCGAGGGAACTTTGCTTGAAAAATATCTGGACATAGACAATATTTTGAAATATATGGCAGTACACACATTTTCCGTAAATCTGGACAGTCTTTCCGGAAACATGGCGCACAATTATTATTTGTATGAAAGCGATGGTATGCTGAACATTCTTCCGTGGGATTATAATCTTGCCTTTGGCGGAATGGACATGGGGCCTGACAACGATGCATCAGAAATGGTGAATGATGCGGTGGATACGCCTTTTTCGGGAACGGATTTCTTCAATGCTTTGCTGGAGAATGAGAAATATCTCTCCCGCTACCACGAGTATTTGGAGAAATTGGCACAGGAGTATGTTTTGGACGGGAGATTTCAGGAGGTTTATCAGGGCATCCGAAGCCGGATCGATAGGCTGGTGGAATCAGATCCCACGGCGCTCTATACTTATGAAGAATATGAGGCTGGTGCGGAAATGCTGTATCAGACGGTGATGCTGCGGGCGGAAAGCGTCAAAGGACAGATTGACGGTACCATACCGGCTACGGATGAGGAACAGAGGGCGGATTCTTCTATGCTGGTAGACGCGTCAAAGATCGATGTTTCGGTAATGGGCGTGATGGATATGGGAGGAGGCAGAGAGCGGAAAAGCGCGAGAGTTGCAAACAGACAATAAACATATTATAAAAAAAAGCTCATAAAATGAAAGTAAGAAGATCGTGTTTGGCATGCTGCGCATCAGTTGCGGTCTGATGCCAATGAGGCGGTATGCAAAAGAGGTTTCCATGTTAAATTATATCTGGGCTTTTATGATTCTGACTGGCGTCGTGTACGGCGCGTTCACAGGGAAAATGGCGGAGGTGACAAACGCGGCGCTTGACTCCGCCGGGGACGCGGTCTCCTTGTGCATCACTATGATCGGCGTGATGGCGCTGTGGGTGGGGCTTATGGAGATCGCGCAGAAATCGGGCCTGATTGCAAAGCTGACGAGAGGGATACAACCCTTCATCAGCTTTCTTTTTCCGCGCATCCCGAAAGGCCATCCGGCCAGAGAATATATTGCCACGAACCTGATCGCAAACGTGCTGGGGCTTGGCTGGGCGTGCACGCCTGCCGGATTGAAGGCGATGGAGGAGCTGGCGAAGCTGGAGGCGGAGCGGGGGACGGTGGGATATCTGAATGATGGGAAAGAAGTGGGAGGAAAGCGGGAGCGCGTTGCTAGTAATGAGATG
>CARUOB010000042.1 GCA_949076555.1 uncultured Lachnospiraceae bacterium
ATCCTTTTCTGTAAGAGCAAATGCTACTTTCCTAACCGCTGTTTTCAAAGTGGAAATAAACTTTTCACTTCACAACTTTTTTCATTAAAATCCGCTAAAATCTGGCCAATTTTCATTTTCCGCTAATTGCCGCACACAAATCCGTATTTACAAAAGAGCCACCGCCTTAAGGCAGTGACTCTTTTGTCTATTCTGAACGAACCTGTTCCGGTCCGTCCGCTTCTTAATATTTGTCGTCGTAATCTCCGTCAAGAGAAATCGTCGGCTCACTGCTGTATGCAGGCGTATTGTCTACGAAACCGCCGCCGCCCATTCTATCGGATGCGAGCTGGTATCTCGACATAAGGTTCTTGAGGGTAACTGCCTGGTTGGAAAGTTCCTCGCTGGCCGCTGCACACTCCTGACTGGTAGCTGCATTGGTCTGTACCACGGTAGATACCTGAGAGATCGCCTGATCGATCTGAGAGATCGCTGTTGCCTGATCATTCGAGGAAATCGTAATGTTACTAATCAGACCAACAATCTCATCTATGGAAGTTACAATCTCATCCAGAGATTTCGCGGTATCCTGTGCGATCTTTGTACCGTTACCAACTTTATGTATGGTATCGTCAATCATTTCTGCCGTCTCGCTTGCAGCGGATGCACTCTTCGCTGCCAGATTTCTCACTTCCTCAGCCACCACTGCAAAACCTTTACCGTGTACGCCCGCTCTTGCTGCCTCAACTGCCGCATTCAGCGCCAGAATATTGGTCTGGAATGCAATATCGTCGATTGTCTTGATAATCTTGGATATCGTCTCTGAGGATGCGTTGATATCATCCATAGCCTGAATCATGGACTTCATTTGGTCATTACCGGATGTCGCCATACCCTTAATGTTCTGTACAAGTACGTTCGCTTCACCTGCCTGTGTCGCATTGGCCTTCGTACGCTGCGTCACCTCATCCATGGACGCCGTTACCTGTTCAATAGCGCTGGCCTGCTCGGTAGAACCCTGTGCCAAAGCCTGGCTGGCATTTGCCACCTGCTCGGAACCTACCGTAATCTGAGCGCTTGCCTGCTTCACGTTGCTCAGGGTCATATTGTTCTCGGAAAGCAGTCTGACAATCGCCTTGCCCAGCACATCCCTGTCGCTGCGGGGATTTGCTTCCATAGTCAGATCGCCCTTGGAAATAGCCTCGGTAATATCGGTCTGCACCCGGATCGCCTCAGACATCTGCGCAAACTCGTCAAGCAGTTCACCCAGATCATCATTGTACACCTTCTTACAGTCCACATCAATGTCACCCATGGTCATCTTCCTAGCCGCCTCGGACAGCTTCGCCATAGGAAGTGTGATCGCCTTGATCAGAAGTGCACAGTACCCGATAGTAATAAGAATAGCGACTACCATTACCACCACCTGCAGAACTGTCAGAGCCATCAACTGTGTGTTCAGCTCCAGATCCTTCTCATCAGATGTGGTCTCCATCATCTCGATCAATACTCGCAGATTGTCTTCCACCTCATCAGCGACAAACTTACTGTTGGTCACAAGTTCATTGATCGCTTCCTCTGTCTTACCTTCCTTGACAAGGTTGATATCCTCATCAGAGGACGCATACCAACTGTCAATTTTATCTCTCACCAAACGGTACTGATCCTGAATCTCCGGGGTCAGCTTGTCCATGGTTTCCTCAAAGAGGGCGAAATAGCTGGCAGCATCCGCTTTATAGCTGTCAATCATCTCTTCCTGTTTCGCTATCGCTTCCATATCTTGATTATAGTAAAACAGAATATTCCGAATACGCACTTTAATGTTACAGAAATTTGCAAATCCCTGTGTCACATAATATTGTGGCATAGCATAGTTGTCATACTGGCTCTTACGCGCCGTGTTTACCATATTAGAGGACCATAATCCCACCGCCGAAACGAGGATCAGCATAATCAGCATCAGGGCGCTGAATAAAGTAATCTTTTTCTTGACTGACATGTCAACAATTGAAAATCTCTTCTTCATGGTAGTTTCTCCTTTTTATGATTGTTCTTCCTTGCGAACCTCTTCCATCGCTGTCACGATATCGTCCTGCCTAATCAGTTTCTCAGGATCAAGAAGAAGCGTCACCGTATCTCCCGTTCTGGCCAGACCGAAAACATACTTATTATGCTCATGTTCTTTCCTTCCCAGTGACGGCGGTGGTGCGATATTGTCCTCTGCAATGGTATCAACATCCGCTAATCTCTCCACGATCAGACCGATCATGGTAGATTTTACATCGATGACGATAATACACGTTCTGTCCGTGTATTCGCATGGTTCCATTTTAAACCTGACACGAACATCAATCACAGGAATAATCTTGCCTCGGAGATTGATCAACCCCTTAATGTAATCGTCTACCTCAGGGATTGCCGCAATCGGCTGCATCGCAATGATCTCATTCACATAGCTGATGCTGATGCCAAACAATTCTTTTCCAATCTGGAATGTCATATACATTCCTTTCTGGGAATCATCCTCCAACAGCTCTTCCATATCATCCGTTTCTACTTTTTTCAATAAATCTTCCGCCATGTACTATCTCCTTTCTCCGTCATGCATCAGCAATCCGGCAATATCCAGGATCAGTGCAATGCTTCCGTCGCCAAGCTGCGTACAGCCCGAAAGGCCTTTCACTTTTCTGACATAGGAAGGAATCGGCTTAACCACGATTTCCTGTTCCTGCAGCAATTTGTCAATCAGCACACATACCTGACTGCCTTCATGTTCTAGTACAACGATGATTCCCTCTTCAATCTTATCGTTTGAATCGGGCAGATCATACCTTTCATTCAGGCGGATAAAGGGATAACACTCCCCTCTCAGCACAATGTATTCCTCGCCGCTCGGCTCGCTGATGAGAGAATCTTCTCCCACTCTCACAAATTCCTTGATCGACGCCGTTTCAATCACAAACGGAGAATTACCTACCTGCACCACAATACCGTTGATAATCGCAAGCGTAAGCGGTATGACCAGCGTCATTTCCGACCCTTCAAACTCTACACTGGAAATATCAAGCCTTCCGCTGATGGACTGAATGTTCTTCACCACCACATCCATACCCACGCCTCTGCCGGAATACTCGGTTACCTCCTCTTTGGTGGAGAAGCCCGGCAGCGTAATAAACCGGAAAATCTCCTTATCCGTAAACTCGCTCATCGGCTTATTCTCAATAAGTCCCTTGTCAAGCGCTTTCTGGTACAGCTTTTCTTTATTCAGACCCTTGCCGTCGTCCTTCACGCTGATATAAACCTTACCGCCCTCGTTCTTTGCCTCCAGTGTGATCTTTCCTTTCGAGGACTTGCCCACTGCCGTTCTGTCAGCCGGATCTTCCTCGATACCGTGATCCACGGAATTTCTCACAAGGTGCATCAGCGGGTCGGTAATATGTTCGATGATGTTCTTATCCACTTCCGTGTTCTCACCGACCACTTCAAGCTCGATATCCTTACCCAGCTTTCTGGACACGTCGAATACAATTCTTCGCATCTTCTGGAATGTATTGGTAAGAGGCATCATGCGCATCGACATAATGACTTCCTGCAGCTCCGTTGTAATCTTGGAAAGCTGTCCGGATGCCTTCTGGAAGTTGGAAAGTTCCAGTCCCGGCACTTTCAGATCCGGGTTCTGCAAAACCACCGCCTCCGCGATAACAAGCTCGCCGATCAGATCCATCAGCGCATCCATCTTCTCCACGTTCACGCTGATAATGCTCTGCTGCTTGGGCTGGTTCTTCGCCAGCGTCTTGCCCTTGCCGGCTTCCTTGGTCTTAACCACGTAATCGCCGGGTTTCGGTCCTTCTTTTTTCGCCTCTTTATTCCCTTTATTTCCATCGTCCTTCGCGGCCGCAGGCGCAACGACAACGGGCTCGGCTTCCTCTCTGCCAAACTCGCTAAGCGCTCTGCCATACTCTTCTTTGGAAAGCTCGTCGAAGTTGATCTCCTCCGCCTCGGAGCTGTCGATCAACGCGATCACATCTTCCTTAGAGCTTTTCGTCTGCAGCAGCATATGAAATCCTTCTGCTACAATCACGTCGGCGCTGGCCTCATTTGAGAGTATGTCGTCCGGCGTATAGAGCAGATCCTCCGCCACCTCTTTCAGCGCATAGGTGGCCGAATAGGCCCGCAGATTACTCATTTGCGTATCGCTTCGGTAATGAATCGAAATCCGATAAAAATGACTGTCGTCACCCGCCACCGGCGTGATGTAGAACTGTGTCGGCTCCACATGCTTATTCGCCTGCGGCATCTGAATGCCCTGTTTCTTGATCTCGCCCTTCAATCGGCCGAGAAACTCATCCAGATCTTCCACAAGCTCTTTCTCTTCACCGTCCGGTGTATCGCCGTTCTTCAGCTTATCGAGCTCGCCCGTCACAAAGTCCGACACTGCAAGCACCTTCTCCACCAGTTCCATATGCGGCACATCGTCCGGATGGGATTCTCTCAGGTAGTAAAACACATCCTCCAGTTTATGTGTCACTTTCGTAATGTTTTCATACATCAGAACACCCGAGGAACCTTTAATGGTGTGCATGACGCGGAAAATCTCATTGATATCGGCATCATCGAAGCAATCAGCATCCTGTTTTTCCAATATTATGCCTTCCAGTTTCTCCAAAAGCTGTCCGCTCTCATACAAAAACATGTCAAGCATACTTTCTGTGTTGAATTCTTCTGCCATATTTCCTCCTCATCTTAAGGATATCCCAGATTTTCTAAATCAGCCCAAGCTTTGTCAATACCTTTTCAAACTTCTCCACATCTATCGGTTTCCCGGCATAGGCTTCACATCCAAGTTCGAACGCCATCTTAACATTGCGCTCGTCATTCAGCGCTGTCGTCATAATGACTTTCACGCGTTTGCTCTTGGGAATGCCTTTCTGCGCCTCGATATCGCGGATTGCCTTTAGCACCTGATAACCGTCCATAACCGGCATCATCACATCCAGACACGCCAGATCATAAGGCTCACCGTCTTCCAAGGCCATCATAAACGCGTCCACAGCCTCTTCGCCATCCACCATCACGTCGCATTCTCCATAACGTGAGAGCTGCTTATCCATAAACTTACGGCTGGCGAAATCATCCTCTGCCAACAAAATCTTCATATCCATTCAGCTCCTTTCTTCAAAGTAGTATCTATTTGCTCAACAGGCTGTAAATCTTCCCTGCAATTGCCGTAATCGGAGCCTGCTGCTGCACCGCACCGATATCGAAAGCAACTTTTGGCATACCGTAAACGACACAGGTCGCCTCGTCCTGCCCGACGGTCAGCGCCCCGGCCTTTCGCATCTCCAAAAGCCCTTTTGCGCCGTCGGCTCCCATTCCCGTCAAAATCGCGCCCACTGCCTTACTACCGGCAGTCTTCGCCACGGAGCTGAACAGTACGTCCACGGAGGGGCAATGCCCGCTCACCTTCTCCGTACCCCTGCACTCCACCTGATAACTGTCGCCCACCTTAACAAGCCGCATCTGCCTGTCACCCGGCGCAATTAGCACCTGTCCCTGCATCACGCGGTCACCCGTCTGGGCTTCCTTTACGGCCACCTCGCACTGGTTATTCAGGCGGTCCGCATACATCTGTGTAAACCCGGGCGGCATGTGCTGTACAATGACAACGCCCGGAATATCTCTCTTAAATCTTTTCACAACCTCAAAAATCGCTTCGGTTCCTCCCGTGGAGGCGCCGATCGCAACGATGCGGTCCTTCCCGCCCGCCGGAGTGACATGGCTCATGACGGTCGTATGATCCACGCGCTTCAGCTTGCCGACCTTCGCGGTAGAGGCAATTTTTACCTTTGCCGCCAACTCCTGACGCATAAAGTCATTGAGCTGTTCCCGCGTCAGATTGGCCGGTTTATTGACGAAGTCTACCGCACCAGCCTCAAGCGCATCGAATACTTTATTGTTTAACGAGCTGATCATAACTACCGGCAGCGGATATTGCGGCATCAGTCTCTTTAAAAACTCTATGCCGTTCATTTTCGGCATCTCCACATCCAGCGTCATAACATCCGGCTTATACTTGAGAATCGCGTCTCTCGCCGCGTAAACATCCTCCACGTCAGCCACAACCTCGATGTTGGGATCTGCGTTCAATCCTTGCACAAGCAGTTTGCGGAACATCAGCGAATCATCTACAACCAACACTCTAATCGGTCTCATGTCCTGCACTCCTACTTTCTGTAAATTGATGGTTGAACATAATTAAATTTTACCATTTGACGATCCAATCTCTCCGTTAACCCGATAAAGAGATAACCACCCGGCTCCATGTGATCATAAATCCGGTTGATAAGCGGATATTTGATATCATCCTGAAAATAAATCATCACGTTCCGCAAAAATACAATATGAAATTTCTTCTTAAATGTGATGGGGTCCATCAGGTTAAACTGTCTAAAAATCACTTCTTTTTTCAGCTCATCTTTCACCAGAAACTCTTCCTGACTGATCTGTTTAAAGTAATGTCTCTTCCAGTTTACGGGCAAAGGCTCGATATCTTCCTTCAGGTAAACGCCCTTGGAGGCATGCGACAAAACTTTCATGGAAATATCTGTCGCCAGAAGTCTGGTATCCCATCCCGAGTGATTGATGCCAAAGAAATCATTGATAATCATGGCCAGCGTATAGGGTTCTTCTCCCGTGGAAGAAGCGCCGCACCAGACCCGCAGATCCTTCGTCCCCATCGTTTTGGATTTTGCCCATGGCAGCGCCACATCTTTCATAAAATCAAAATGTTCGCTTTCCCGCATAAAATATGTATGGTTTGTGGTGAGAATATTCACCAGATCCGTGGCTTCACTGCCCTTCGGATTGTGTTCCACCTTCGCCATAAGCTCGTTGTAATTCGCGTAGCCGTTGCGCGCCAGATAATTCTCCAGCCGCCCGCCCACCAGCACCCTCTTCTGACTCAGATCGATGCCGTAGTGCTGTTTCACATAAGTGACTATCCTTTGGAACTCGCCGTCGGTAATCATTTCTTTTACCTCCCCAAATTACCATCTTTAATTAAAGCATACAATTACATAAAAGTCAATTTGTTCTCATCCGGTTCCAAAGCTTGTCAAAGACTTGTATAACATCGGGATCATAATATGTGCCGCCCCTTTCGCTGATCCTCTTTTGTCCTTCTTCCGCGGAACACGCGGCCTCTCCATATCCGGGCGCCGTCATTTCGTCAAAGTCGTTGGCCACAGCCACAATCCGCGCTTCCAGCGGTATCTCACTGCCGGACAGCGCCGGATATCCCGAGCCGTCCCAGTGGGCATGATGGCATCCGGCGATCTGCCTCGTCATTTCCAGCGCGCCGCTGCTCTCCTGATCCACCGCAAATTCGCTGATTACTTCCTTGCCGGATTCCGAACATTTCTTTATATATTCCAAATTCTGTCTGTCCGGTCCGCCGTCGTCCGCGATCTCTTCCCCCGACATCAGAAACCTTCCTACGTCGTGAAGTCTGGCCGCGATACCGATATTATCCACAAACTCGTCCGTCACGATATCCTCATACACCGGGGAAAACTGCAGCCCTTGTGCAAGAAGTTTGCAGTTATATCCCACATTGCTCCGGTGCGTTCCTTTATCGTCATCCTTCTTTCGCATAATCCGCGCAAGCGCCCGCAGCACATTGGCATGTTCTCTCTCGAGCTGGTTCTTCTGATCCTCCACAAGGCGGTGCATCATACGGTTATAATCCGCCATCTCCTGCTGCATTCGGTAGCTGCTTAAGTGGTTGTTCACCCGCATCAAAACCTCGATATTGTCAAAGGGCTTCGGTATAAAGTCCACGGCGCCGGCCAAAAACGCCTCCTCTTTCTCCTTGCTGGTATTTAATACGGTGATAAAGATAAAAGGAATGTCTCTGGTGGCCTGATCGCTCTTTAACATCCGGCAGAACTCCAGCCCGTCTATCTCCGGCATAGACAAATCCGACAGAATGAGATCCGGCCTGGTCCGCTTCATCAGCTCAAGCGCTTCCCGCACGCTCAGCGCGGTCAACGCCTCATACCCCTCATGCGTGAGAATATTTTCCAGTATGGTAACATTCACACTGATATCATCCACAATCAGAATGGCAGGTGCGTTTTTCTTAACATGTTCCGTCTCCATCGCCTTCCTCCTTTATTCTGAGTTCCAAAGATCTCCGATCCGCTCCGTGATCGCATCCTTCAATCTGCCGTACATATCTATACTCTTGTCGTAATTGGCCTTTCTGATCGCCATTTCCATGCGAAGCTCCTGCCGTTTCAGATCTTCGTCTCCCGACGACTCGAGCAGCGCTTTAAGCGTAGAAGCCAAAAGCTCCGCCTTATCCCACGCGCCCATTTCAATGGAAAGCACCAGCTTATCCATGCGCTTCTTTAGCTCTTCCCTGTTTTCCGTCTCTCCGAACTGCATGAGACGGTCGACATTCTGCCCTTCTCCCTCTTTCATATATTCGGACCAGTTTACATAGACCTGACTCTGCTTGTCGTCGAGCATCTGCTCGCTCTTGAGCTTGACAGAAAAAGAAAAAGTACTGCCCTTCCCCTTTTCGCTCTCCACATGAATGTCACCGTGCATCAGCTCCACAAGCTGCTTCGTGATGGCAAGTCCCAATCCCGTTCCGCCAAAGCGTCTCGTGATCGAGGCGTCCACCTGGCTGAAGCTCTGGAACAGGCGGTCCTGCTCCTTCTGGGAAATGCCGATGCCGCTGTCCCTCACCATGAAGAACAGCTCCACCTCGTCGTTGACCCGTCTGGTCATTCCGACAACCAGATTCACGTATCCCACCATGGTAAACTTGATGGCGTTGGACAGCAGATTGTTCAAAATCTGAACAAGACGAAGCTCGTCACCGATCAGCTTTTGCGGAATTTTTTCGTCGACGTCCACGCTCATGTGCAGTTCCTTTTTATTCACCACCGCGCTGTGGGTTGCGACTACTTTATCTATCATTTCCTGAAAGTCAAAGGGCTTTTCGTCTATCACAAACTTTCCGGATTCCAGTTTCGCGAAGTCAAGAATATCGTTGATGATCGTCAGCATATTGTCGCAGCAGCTAAGGACAATATCGAGCGTCTTTTTCTGCCCGGGATCTGCAATCTCCTCCACAAGCTCAAGCACATGCCCTTTAATGCCGTTCACGGGCGTGCGAAGCTCATGGGTGACGTTCGCCGTAAATTCATTTCTGGCCCGGTTGTTTTCGCTCTCCTTCTCCTTCAGCTCGCGAATACGCATATTCATATTTTTCTGCGCGGAAATATCCTCCGCAAGAAGCAGATAGGCGTCCATCCCGTCCTGCGGAAAAATACGGACGTTAACGGAGAAACAGGAGTTGTTGCTCCTGTACATCGTCATTTCCTTAACGCCCTTCATGCTCGTCTTTACAAAGGTGATAAACCCGTCCGGCGTGTTGGGAAAGTCCTGCCGGAATATCTGGGACATGCTGCATCTTGTCAGTTTATCCCTGTCATACTCCAGTCTGGCCGCCGCCGTCTGATTGCCGTAAAGTATGCTGCCCTCCTCATTGAAGAGCAAAACCAATTCCATCGTCTCATCCGCAATCCGGGAATTTAACCATTCAAATTCCATGTCAACCTCCTACGGAGTCGGAATATTCTCTTTGATAACGTCAATAAACTTCTCGTATATTGTTTTAATCTCCTGCCACAGCTCGTTCGCGCGGGCTGTATTCACGTCCTCGGCCGCTTTATTTCTAAGCTCCTCCACCAGCGTGGAAACCTTCTCGTAAATCGGGGTCAGTCCCAGATTGCCCACTACGCCCTTCAAAGCATGCGCGCATTTATACGCCTCCTCAAAAGCGCCGGCTTCCAGATTCGTGCCCAAGTTCGCGTAATTCGGGTCATTGGGGAATTTCCCAAGAAACTTCTGGTAAATCGCGTCATTGTTCATAAAACGCTTCAGGGTAGTCTCCACATCCGCACCACATTCCTCTAACTGTTGTCTGAATTTGTCGTCCATAGCACCTTTTCCTTTCCGTTATCATTTTTATAAATCATCACAAAACAACGGACATCAAGAGTATGCCTGCAGCAAACTCTGAGAATGCTCCGCATTTTCCTTGCATAGTTTACACTGCTTCAATTTCCTAATAGAGTAAATTAAGAAGACTGCAAAACATGATTATATTGTTTTACAGTCTTCGCCGCCTAATCTGTCTTAAGTAGTAAAATTAAACATATTGATCACTTCAACAAGGTTGAAGAAATCCTCCTTAGCAAGCTTAAAGCACTCTATTACATCCTCCGAAAACTGTCCGCATTCCCCATTTAAGATCATCTGATATGCCTCATCATTGCTGTATGCACTTTTATATACCCTTTCGCTGACGAGCGCCTCGTACACATCGGCGATGGATACGATCTGCGCACTGATCGGAATCTCGTCTCCTGCCAGATGGTCCGGATATCCTCTGCCGTCGGCCCTCTCATGGTGATGACGGCAGATCTCATAGCAGTACTGGTAAAACTCGTCCGGATACTGCGGCTTAAAGGAGTCCAGAATCTCACAGCCGATGGTGGTATGGGTTTTCATCACCTCAAACTCCTCTGTTGTCAATTTGCCCGGTTTCAGCAAAATAGCGTCCGGTATGCCGATCTTACCTACGTCATGAAGCGCGGAAGCGCGCGCAATCTGATCGATCTGCAGCGGCGTAAGCCCGTATTTCGGGAAATATTTCGCAAGATACTTTAAGAGGATTCTCGTCAGATATTTAATCCTCTTGACATGGTCTCCCGTCTCAATGCTTCTGAACTCGACCACGGAGCCGAGAGCGTCGATCATGAACTCGTTGTTTTCACGGATCGCCTTCTCCTGCTCGCGGATCGTCTCTTCCCGCTCTTTCAGTTTGATTTCGAGATTTTTCTTGTTCTGGTAAAGCTCAATGATATTGTTCGCACGCCTCTTGATGATCGCCGACTCAAAGGGCTTGTGCATCACGTCCGCGATACCGTACTCGTATGCCTTCTCCTCGCTCTCCTGGGGAGTCATGCTGGTAATCAGGATGACCGGAATTTTCTCTAGAAGGGCTTTTTCCTTCATATAATCGAGCACACCGAAGCCGTCCATGACAGGCATAATGACATCGAGCAGAATCAATGCGATATCGTCGTTTTTCTCTACCGCCTCGATCGCTTCCATTCCATTGGCCGCCTCCACAATATCGTAGTCCGCATCGAACATCAGACTGAGTATTGTTCTGTTCACTTCCTCGTCGTCCACGATCAGTATTTGCTCTCTGGTTGCGTTTTCGCTCATATTCTCCGATCAACCCGCCTGCTGACGGCGGATCTTCTCCCTCCTTTTTCCCTAGTTTTCTATGTAATATGTGACATCAACGTAACAATACACAAATTATACATATTTTTGCGCGGAATGTCAACGGGAGTTTCGCTTCGTCAGCCAAACTCCCGAATAAAAAAATATGGTAAATTTTTATGGGCAGATTCACCCTTTTATGCCCGTCGACGCAATTCCTTCCACATAATATTTCTGTAAGAACACAAACATAAGGAGCATCGGAATCGCCGAGATGGTCAGAGAAGCCATAATCGGACCGTAGTTGATCGGTTTGGAGCCAAAAAATGTCTGGATCGCAAGCTGTACCGTACGTTTCTCCTCCCCTGTCACCACAAGCAGCGGCCACATGAAGTCATTCCAGTGCGCCACGAAATCCAGAATCAGGATGGTTGCGTACACAGTCCCGGAAATCGGCACCACAACCCGGAAAAACGTTTTGACCGGACCGCACCCGTCGATTTTTGCCGCCTCCAGCAGGTCATTGGGAATGTCAAGAAAAAACTGTCTGAACATGTAAATACTGAAACATTTTGCCACGAAGGGAACGATCAGGGACGCCCAGGTGTTGATCCACCCCAGATCCGCCATCTCCCGGTACATGGGCAGCATGATCGCTTCCGCCGGAAATACCATCAGACTGATCACCAGCGTGAGCAGCGCGTTTTTCCCTTTAAACTCAAACTTTGCCAACGCATAGCCGCACAGGGAATTGACAAACAGATCCAAAACAATGATAACCATCACATAAAACAAGCTGTTGAAAATAAATTTCCACATATTGATCCGGCTGAACACTTCCTGATAATTCGCAAACGAAGCGGCTTTCGGGATAAAAGTCGATATCGAATTAAGCCCTTTGAAAATTTCCGCCTCCGGCTTCAGCGACGCCGAGATCATCCATATGAGCGGCGAGACAAATATCAGCGCAATAATGGTATTTCCGATATAAAAAGCAAGACTGCCTATCTGCTTTCTCTGTTTCTGTGTCATAATGACGCTCCTTTCTTTCCTCTCTCAGGGCTGCACGCCCAAATCCATGCCTCTTAGTCCGTTTTTATAATCTTCTTCATCCCGATTGACAGGGAAATGACGATGACGAAGAACACCGCCGCCACCGCGCAGGCATATCCGAAGTTCCGCTTCTGGAAGCCCTGCTCATACACATAGTACACTAGCGTTCTGGTAGCGTTCTGGGGGCCGCCCTTGGTCATGACATAGGGCTGCGTAAAGAGTTTCATCGCCTGAATCACCGTAATCATAATGACATAGGAAATCACGTTCTTAAGCCCCGGCAGCGTCACATAGAGAAAGCTCTTGAGTTTTCCCGCGCCGTCAATGGAGGCTGCCTCGTACTGATCCTTCGGAATGCCCTGCAGTCCCGCGAGAAATATCATCATCTGATAACCCGCGCCCTGCCAAGCCGACATGAAGGTGATGGAGTTCATCGCCGTCTTCGGATCGTTCAGGAAACCGCACGGCTCCATTCCCAGATTTACCAGCAGTGCGTTCAGCAGGCCGCTGCTTGGATTGGAGTTGTACAGAACCGTCCAGAGGATTGCCACCACAACCATGGAGGTGACCTGCGGGCTGAAATAGGCGGCCCGGAAGATGGAAACGCCTTTTCGCCTCGAGGAGATCAAAAGCGCCAGAGCCAGTGCAAGAGCCGTCTGAAAGGGCACAACCAATACCGTGAAATGCAGCGTATTCTTCACCGCAATCCAGAAATCTTTATCCTGAAACAACTCGATGAAATTATTCAGTCCACAGAATTTGATCCTGTCGGGACGCATAATGTTATAGTCCGTAAAAGCATATCTGACAGTCTGCAGCGCCGGGTAGAGCAGAAACGCCGCCAGCAGAACGACCGCAGGAATGATAAAGAGATATGCCGCTCTTCTCTCACTTTTTTTATCAACCGATACTTGCATGATAACCCTCCTTGTTTTCCTTCCGCGCCCTTACTCCTGCGCATAATATTTGTTGTAATCCTTATCCGTGGCTGCCGCCGCCGCATCCAGCGCTTCCTTTGCGTCGACGCCTGTAAAGATATTTAACATTGCCTCCGAAAACTCCGCCGACAGCACGCTGTAGGAAGGCGTTCTCGGTCTCGGGTGCCCGGTCTCCATGAGCTGTTCTTTGATCAGGGAGCGCGGGTACTCATTGTACTCCGTCAGCACGTCATAGCTTGAGATGCGTGTGGGCGGTTTCGAGATCGCCTTCGCATATGTGGTCACATTCTCCTCGGAAAAGAGAAACCGCAGCACCTCTCTGGCTGCCTCCATATCCTGCGTGTTTTTCGTCACGGAGGCCACCCAGTCCCCTGTGGGAGAAGAAGGAATCCCGTTATCCGCCACCGGGAAATATGTGATGCCCCAGTTTAAATCGGGATAATCGTTCTCAAGCGTCGCCACCTCCCATGAACCGCCCAGCATTGTGGCCGCCCTCTCATTGTGAAACTCCTTCTGGATCGGGTCGATATTGGCGTAGCCGCCCTGAATCAGACTGTTCAAAAACTCCGCCGCCTCTATGCCCTCCGGGCTGTTGATATACCCTTCGGCCTGACTGCCGTCCGCGCTCACCAGATCGGTGCCGTTAGATATCCAGAACTGTTCCAGAACATAGGGCAGTCCCTCTCCCTTGTCCATAATGATGTTCGTGCCGACCACGCCGTCCTTCGTCAGCTTTTTCGCCGCCTCATAAAACTCTGTCCAAGTCCATGCCTCCTCTTTCGACTGCGGTATGCGTATACCGGCTTCCGCCAGCATATCCGCATTATAGAACAGGGCTACTGAGCTTTCCGTCGCTCCCACCGCATAAATTTTCCCGTCATATGTATTCTGTTGTTTGGAGGAATCCAGAAAATCTTCCCATTCCGCCTCCGTAAAAAGATCGTCCAGCGGCAGGGTAATCTCATTCGCCGCATAGACGGACACTGTGGGGCCGTCCACGAAGAGAATGTCCGGCAGGTCGTTGGAGGTGATCGCCGCATTGATTTTATCCTCGTAGGCGTAGGAGTCCGCCCGCACAATGGCCTCTCTGCGCAGATGAATCTTACCCTTATGCGCCTGATTGAACGCTTCTATTTTTTCCACCCACCACTCTTCGATGGCAGGCTCATCCGTGGGGCTCCATACCGTGATAACCGACTCCCCCGCCTCATTAACCCTCTCCTTCGTCTGCCCGCACCCCGCACACATACAGGCGACCGTCATGGCCGCAAGCACAGCCCCAATCACTCTCTTCCTCATTTTGACCGCTCCTTTCTTCTCTGTCTCACACCGCTTTTCTATCCGCCGCTTTTCTATATCCAGATGGACTTCATGCCGACCACTTCCGCCCACACAACGTTTTCCGGCGTTTCGGCCGCAAGCGCAAAACACCCGTCCGCCAAGCTTTTGTAAAACACCTTCGTTCCCACAGCCTCTCCTCCGTTTACATAGACTTCCGTAACCCGTCTGTCCACATAAATTTCCAAGTCTCTGACTTGTGAAACATCCGCTTTAAAACGGATGCCCTCGCTTTTGACTCCTTTGGTCACAATGCGCAGCCCCTCTTCATCGTTTACGAGGGAAATCGATTTTTCCCCGTCCGCTCCGAGCTGGATGGAAAAGAACGTGTTCTGAGAAAACCCGATCCTCACCCTGTACGCGCTGCCTTCGATTCCGGAAAGACTCATATTCTCTCCTTTTCCTTCATAGAGTGTCTTTCCCTTAAGCGTCCGGATTTCCCGCACCGGCATCATATACAGCTTTCCGTCCCTGACATGAAGTTCTCTCGGTATGGTCATGCTGCCGTATGCCCCATTTTCACAAGGCTCGTGTTCCTCATAAAAATCGGAAATCCAGCCAATGCTGATCCGCCTGCCCTGATGCACAAAACTCTGCATCGCATAACAGTTGCTTCCAAAGTCAAACCAGCCGTCGTTTTCTACCGTAAATTCCCCGTCCTGAAAGGTTCCTATATAATATCTGCACATCTGGTATCTGCCGCATGCATCGCGGTGCTCCATCCACGCGCCTATGGCCACATATTTTCCGTCCAGCTCCATAAAGTCAGGACACTCAAAACAGCGGATCTTCTCCCGCTCCTCCACAAGCAGCGGATGCGCGTACTCCCACTTTTCCCCGTCCGCGGACTCATACAAAAGGATTGCGCCCTGCCCCGCTATGGCGCTTCCAAGCACCATGTACCAGCGGTCTTTGACCCGCAGCACCTTGGGGTCCCTGAAATCGAAGGAGGCCCCTTCCGGCGGCTGTCCGATCACGCGCGTTTCCTCAGAAAAACGGACCATATCACGGCTTCGCATCATCCACTGCTGTTCCACGGTATCCTCACCGTCCTCCATGGGGCCTTTGTGTCTGGTCAGATAGAAGGCAGCCTCCTCGTCGGAAACAACCGCACATCCGGAAAAGGCGCCCCCCTTTACTTTCCCCTGATTTTCCAAAATTTCTTCCTGCGGGGCAAGCACGATGGGGAGGTGCGTCCAGTGCACCAGATCCCGGCTGGCCGCGTGGCCCCAGTACATGTCGGACCACTGCTGTCCGTGCGGGTTACACTGGTAGAACATATGGTAATATCCCCGGAACCAGCAAAGTCCGTTGGGATCGTTGATCCAGTTTTTCCACGGAGAAAAGTGATAGGTTTCACGGGTCGGTCTGTCATACCATGCCGCCCGGTCAGCTGCGTAAAAGCTGCCGTCCGCCTGATCCTTCTCCAGAAAGCGCACCCCTGTCTCCAGCAGATCCTCACTGCCGCTTAAGTAGCTAAGCGACACCTCGCAGTCCTCGCTGTGGATTTCATAATCCGTATTTTCCTGCAATGGAATTTTCAGCCATGCATAGTAATTTTTCCCCGCCGGTTTTTCCGTGATCATCCGGGAGCCGTCAGCATTCCCCGACAGCACACGGACTCTGCCTCCGTCAGCCGTCTGCCTCGCAAACATCTCCAGACAGGTATACTTCGTAGAATTTACTTTTTTCATTTCCCCTCCTTTCCGATCCGTCCGTTACGATTGGCATCTTTTGCTCTCATTTATAGAACCGTTTCCATATATGCTATTCCATCATTATATTGTGTTTTTTCTCCATTTTTATCTATTATATTCCCCAGTTTTGATGGAACCCGTTCCATGTTTATGATTATATTTCTACTACATCTTTTTGTCAATCTTTATACCCAATTTTTTACCCTATATACAAAAAAGCAGGGGATGTTTTTGTACACATTGCACAATCCCTGCTTTCCTATCTATTGATACACGCTTCCGGCGCCTCCTATCCCGTGTTACATCCAAACGGCGCCGTCAGTCCGCACACTTTGTCGTTCCCCCGCGGCAGATCTCCACATTCAGAATTTGTCTGTGAAGAATATCTCTCCTCTGTTCAATCTGGTCGAGAAGCGTACACACAGACACTTCCGCCAACAGCGGCGTATTCTGCCGGATCGCAGTGATCTGGGGATATACCATCTGCGTCACGCTTGTAGCGTCGAATCCGATCAGACTGATATCTTCGGGAATACACATCCCCCTTTTTCTGGCTGTATTCAAACAGGCTGCAACGCCCAAATCCCCGGAAAATATTCCGTCGACACCCGGGGATTCATCCATCAGTCTGTCGGCCGCTTCGCAAAAGGCCTCCCAGCCAAAGACATTCCAGTCCATAGACACTGTCCTTACTTTCACCCCGTGTTCCTCCAGCGTCCTCTGAAATGCCGTATGCCTCTCGTTTGCCAGAATATGCGGAGACACCCCGGCAATCTGGACGACATCGCTTCGTCCGTCGCGAATCATCAGTTCCGCCGCCATCCTTCCCCCCATGGCATGATCGCTCCCCACAATCGGTATCTTCGGCCCAAAATCACGGTCGATGGAGACGATGGGCTTCTCATGCCGCAGATATTCCTCGCCGTCAAGACAGTGCGAGCCAGTGATAATCCCGTCCACAATATTGCGCTCCAGCATGTCCAGATATTCCCGCTCCCTGTCGCTGACACCCACCGCGTTGCAGACCATCGTCTTATAACCCTGCCTGTAAAGCGCCATCTCTATGTTTTTGACCAGACAGGAAAAAAAGGGGTGGTCCAGATCAGGCACAATCACCCCCACTATGCCGCTTCTGTTGCGAAAGAGATTCCGCGCCAGCTCATTCGGCGTATAATTTAGTTTCTGTACCGCCTTATCTATTTTCTTTTTTGTCTCAGGCGAAACGTATCCGGTATTGTTGATCGCCCGGGACACTGTCCCGACGCCGACTCCGGCTTCCTTCGCCACATCCTTGATACTTGCCATGTCTCTTGCCCCTGCTGTAATTTCCGGATTTTCACTTATCAGTCTATCACCGACTCTTTGATCATGACAAGTCCCACTTTCCTTTTCTTCGCAATTTATACCGTATTTTCTGCATTCTATCCTTTTGCCTTGACACGCCTTTATAATATATAGTATCTTGTGTAAGATTTAAGCATATATCGTTATTTATTATGTAAACCCCGTTTCCGCTGCCGCGCAGCAAAGGAGAAATCCATGCAGACTCTTACTCTTAGAAATATAATCAGCCGCTATATGCGCTCTGCCACACTTTTTCTGGTAATCGTTCTTCTGGCTCTCCTCATTTACATCCAGATCGTCAACGAACAGGGCCAGGCACATGAGACCGCCACGCAGACCTTTTTCCAGATCGAGCAGGTTTTGGAAAAGAATCAGGAAGCGCTGATCGAAACCAGAGCGGACTACAGACAGACCTGCCTGCACAACGCAGAGGCAATCGCCTACATGATCGAGAACGATCCTTCCGTCCTAACCAGTGTGGCGGCTCTCAAGGAAATCGCCGTTCTCATGGAGGTGGATGAAATCCATATCTTCGATACCACCGGACGTATTTACGCCGGAACCCACCCTGAATATTACGATTATACCTTTGACTCCGGCGATCAGATGCGCTTTTTCAAGCCTATGCTCACAGATAAGTCCCTGCGCCTCGTTCAGGACATCACGCCCAACACGGCGGAGGCGAAGCTGATGCAGTACTCCGCGCTCTGGAGCCAAAACGGCGCCTTTATCGTTCAGGTTGGCATGGAGCCGGTCAACGTCCTGAAAGCCACCGAGAAAAACGAGCTCTCCTATATCTTTTCCCTGTTCCGCGTCAACCAGGACGCCAACTATTACGCTGTCCGCAAATACAGCGGAACCATCGTCGGCTCCACCGATTTATCCTGTGTCGGAAAGGATCTTTCGGAAATCGGACTGAGCCTATCAGAAATCGCCGCCCGTGACAAGGGGTTCCATGCGAATGTGAACGGTGAACGCTCCTACTGCGTGTTTATGGAAATCGGTGAAAATTATATCGGGCGCATCCTCTCCTGTCAGAATCTCTACCGCCGTATTCCGTCCACAACAACTGCTCTTGCCGCCTGCCTGATTATCATCGCGATGATTTTGTCCTGTGTGGCCACTCGTTACATGAACCGCTATGTGGTGGAAGGCATACAAAGCATAAACGAAAAGCTCTACAGCATTGCCCAGGGAAATCTGGATGAGACCGTAAACATCGAGAGCAGCGTTGAACTGGCGCAGCTAAGCCGCTATATCAACCGAATGAAAAAGAGCATTCTGGACAGCAGCCGCAAGATGTCCTACGTCCTTGACAAAACCAATATGTACATAGGCGTGTACGAATACAACCGGCATATGAAACGGGTCCGCATCACGGAACACGTTCCCAGAATCCTCACTCTAAAGGAGCAGGAAGCCGAACGCCTCTCTGCGGATTACAGGGCTTTCCGGGAATTTATTGCCGACCTGCGCAAAGATCCCGTTGCCGATGAAACCTGTGTATTTTCCTGCCGGGGCCGCTATGTAAAATTGGAGGAAATCAGTGAAAACGACGATATCTTCGGTGTCATTATCGACGTGACCGAAGAAATAGAGAAACGCAAAAAAATAGAGGCGGAACGCGACTACGATCCGCTGACCGGCCTGTACAACCGCCGCGGTCTGGAAACCCGGCTGTCCGCCCTGTTTGGCGGGCCGGAAACACTCGGCTGCAGCGCGGTCGTCATGATCGACGCGGATAATCTGAAAGTGATCAACGACACCTACGGCCACGACGCCGGAGACGTCTATCTGAAGGAAATCGCCGGGCTGTTCCGGGATTTCGGGCCGAAAAGCCGCGTTTCCGCAAGACTCGGCGGCGACGAGTTTGTACTGTTCTTATACGACTATGACAACGAACAGGAATTGACCGACACCATTGCCCTTCTGGCGGATCTGGAAAACCACAGTTTTGCGGATTTAGGCGGGCAGGTGCGGGTTCCGCTCCGTTTCTCTTTCGGCTACAGCCTGACCGGACAGTCGGCGGACTACGAAAAGCGGATGAAAGAGGCGGATGAGAAGATGTATGAAAATAAGAGACAGCGAAAGGAGCTGTCGGTATAAATCCCCGGCACAAAGCGGCGTCATATGGCTGTTTTGTGCCGTCTCATTCCACGCGCTTCGCCACCACCACGAGCCGCCCGTCCTTTACGTGATAGGCGCAGGTAGAAAGGGTCAGGAACGTGTCGCCAAACTGTGCCTCCACGCCCGTGTCGTACAGTGAGAGCGCTTTGATATTCTCATAAAAGTCTTCAAATTCTTCCGGTGTGTCAGCCTGATAAAACCGATAATACTTGAATGCGTCGTCTTCCTCCTCATAAACCTGCGAGCGGAACACAGCGACGATCTCATAGACGCGCTCATCATAGAGCGTATCAAAGGAAAGGACGGCGTGTTCTCTGTAAAAGCTCTCGTCCAGATACAAGTCAAGATCCCCGAACATGGAACCGTCCTTCATATTGTGCCCGTATATGACAAAGTTGGTTCCGTCGTCTAAGTCAGCCTTGTCTCTCACGTAAAGGCAGCCATACTTGCTGTCCTTTCCATGAAAATCACGGTGCAGATAATACTCGTCATCCTCGTGTTTCATGACGGGATAATCAATTTTCATATCCGCAATAGACAGCCAGCCCACAAGGTCATTGTTTTCCTCGTACAATTCCTTGTATTTATCAAGCATAACCGGTTCTTCCACGTTGTCAGGAGGAAGATCCGATGCGCTGACGCTGTAGTGCGTCTCCTCCCGATCCCCGGCGTTTTCCGTCTGCTTTTCGCCGTCTTTCTTTTCATCCGGCACGCCGTCGTTTTCCGCAGAGTCCCCCGCCTGTTTGGTTTCCGTCATTGCTTTTAAATTGTCCTGCTGCCCCCTGTGCCGCAGAGACCGGACATGCGTTCCGGCAATCAGGAACAGGCATACCACAAATACAGCCAGAGCGAGGCGGCGGAAAAACCTGATTGTCTTTCTTCTTTTCATAAATGGATTCTGCTCCGTCGATCTTTTTTGATACTGTGATCATATAACAGCAAAGCGAAAATTGCAACCGCGGCAAAACGGCGGTCAACATCCACTTTCGTGGGTTCACCGCCGCTTGTATCATCCTATATTTTCCATCGCTGCAGCCACCTCAGCCTCACAGCTTCTCATGGCCTGTATGGTCTTGTCGAACAGCTCGTCCAGCTCCCAGCCCAGCATTTCCGCGCCCTGCGCAATGACTTCTCTGGAGCAGCCCGCCGCGAACTTCTTGTCCTTAAACTTCTTTTTCAGGCTCTTGACTTCCATGTCCATCGTACTCTTCGAGGGGCGCATCAGCGCGCAGGACCAGATCAGCCCCGTCAGCTCGTCGGCCGCAAAGAGCACCTTCTCCATCTCCAGTTTCGGCTCCTCCTCGCTGCAAAGCCCAAAGCCGTGGGAGCAGACCGCATAGATCATGTCCTCGCCCACGCCGCCCTGGCGCAGAAGCTCCGGCGCCTTCTTGCAGTGCTCGTCGGGATAAAGCTCAAAGTCGATATCGTGCAAAAGTCCGGTAATGCCCCAGAACTCTTCTTCCGCCCCGTAGCCAAGCTCTTTCGCGTACCAGCGCATCACGCCTTCCACGGTCAGGGCGTGCTGGATATGGAACGGCTCCTTGTTGTATTCTCTCAAAAGCGCCAACGCCTGATCCCGTGTCACACGGCTCTTCTTCGTCTCTCCGGCCGCCTGCTTCTTCGCGGACTTCGCCGTATCGGCAGGCTTTTTGTCCAGACTTTTCATGGTCGGGAAGAGCAGAACGTCACGGATTGCGGGGGAATTGGTCAGCAACATCACCAGTCTGTCGATGCCGTACCCGATGCCGCCTGTGGGGGGCATACCGATCTCCAGCGCGTTCATAAAGTCTTCGTCCGTCGTGTTCGCTTCCTCGTCACCAGCCGCAAGGGCTGCCTCCTGCGCCCTGAAACGCTCCCTCTGGTCAATGGGATCGTTTAACTCGGAATAAGCGTTGCACATCTCCCTCGCCGTGATAAACAGCTCAAACCGCTCCACATAGTCCGGCTTGTCCGGCTTTCTCTTGGTGAGGGGCGAAATCTCAACGGGATGATCCATGACGAAGGTGGGCTGCACCAGATGCTCCTCCACGAACTCCTCGAAGAAGAGATTGATGATATCGCCCTTCGTATGGCGCTCCTCATAGTGTACGCCTTTCTCTTCCGCGATCTTCTTGGCCGCCGCAGTGTCAGGCACTTCGTCGAAATCGACGCCCGTATATTTCTTCACGGCCTCCACCATGGTGATCCGCTCAAACGGTTTGCCCAGATCAATCTCCACGTCCCCGTAGGGCACGGTAGTGGTGCCGCAGACTTCTTTCGCCACATGGCGGAACATATTCTCTGTCAGATCCATCATCCCGTTGTAATCGGTGTAAGCCTGATACAGCTCCATCAGTGTAAACTCCGGGTTATGTCTGGCGTCCAGTCCCTCATTGCGGAAAACCCGCCCGATCTCATAGACTCTCTCCATGCCGCCCACGATCAGCCGCTTCAAATATAATTCCAGAGAAATGCGCAGTTTCACATCCTCGTCAAGGGCATTGTAATGGGTCTCGAAAGGTCTTGCCGCCGCGCCGCCCGCATTGGACACGAGCATGGGCGTCTCCACCTCCAAAAATCCCTGTCCGTCCAGATAACGTCTGATGGCGCTGATGATCTTAGAGCGCATGACGAAAGTCTTTTTCACGTCCGCGTTCATAATCAGATCCGTGTATCTTTGCCGGTAACGGATATCCGTATTGACCAGACCATGATACTTCTCCGGAAGAATCTGCAAACTTTTTGACAGCAGTGTCACTTTCGACGCATGTACGGAAATCTCGCCGGTTTTGGTCTTAAACACCTGGCCCTCAACGCCAACTATGTCACCCACGTCATATTTTTTGAAATCGGCGTAAGATTCCTCGCCCACGCTGTCTCTCGCCACATAGACCTGAATGTCCCCCTGTAGGTCCTGCACGTTGCAGAAGGACGCCTTACCCATAACGCGCTTGCTCATAACACGCCCGGCGATGGACACGTCACTTCCTTCCATCGTGTCAAAATGATCCGTGATTTCCTGACTGTGGTGGGTTACGTCGTATTTTGTAATCTGAAAAGGATCTTTGCCCGCCTCCTGCAAAGCCGCCAGTTTCTCTCTGCGCACCTTCAAAAGCTGGTTGATATCCTGTTCCTGCTGCTTATTCTGTGTATCCGCCATAATGCTGCCCTTTCTCCTAGACCTGACTGTGTCTGCCCTCGTTTAATTAGACCTCTGTATCTCCAACACTTTATACTTGATGATACCTGCCTGTGTCTCCACCTCTACCGTATCACCGACCTTGCTTCCGATCAGCGCCCTGCCCACGGGGGACTCGTTGGAAATTTTTCCCTTCAGGCTGTTCGCCTCGGTAGAGCCTACGATCTTGTACTCTAATTCTTCATTGAACTCCACATCCAGTATTTTCACCTGACAGCCAATATTGATCTTGTCGAGATCTACCTCATCCTCCACCACAACCTCGGCATTTTTCAGGATTTTTTCAAGCTCTTCAATTCTCGCTTCGATGTCACGCTGCTCATCCTTGGCTGCGTCGTACTCTGCGTTCTCGGAGAGATCGCCCTGCTCTCTGGCCTCCTTGATTTTCTGGGCCACTTCCTTACGCTTTACGACCTTTAAGTCATGTAACTCCTCCTCGTACTTGCGCAAGCCTTCATAAGTTAAAATATTCTTTTTCTCCTGCATGGTAAAACTCTTCCTTTCTAACGCTTTTCATATTTTTTTATAATACCCACTTTTCACTACAGTGTCAAGATATTTGATAGGCGATATATAGACAACCCGCCCGTTTTTTCCGGCACAGTTTCGCTCCTTTTCCGGGTGGGAATACAAATCCGCGTAGACCGTCTCTCCCTCCCGTTCCACTCTGGGATATCTCGGCATATCCGCATAGTCTAAGATCACCCCTTTGCACCTTTCCCTGCCGCAGCGAAGGCCTTCCTCCGAGACCAGATAAGGCTTCATGCCGGGCACAAGCCCGTATTCATATCCGTACGCCTCCAGCTCATCCGCCGTCTCCTCCCAGATATCTGTCCCTTCCACCTCCTCATAGTGGAAAATCAGGCTGTTGATTCTCGGCAGATAAGGCGTAAGAAGATACCTCGTCATCTCCATCTGCCAATCCGTATCCTCCGGCCTGCCAAGAAGCACAGTTACCATACCCCTTCGAAACAGGCAGTCGGCGGCACAGGCGGCTAGCATCCCGGCAGCCAGTCTCTCCACCGTCTCCCGGCGGGGTTCCCAGCGCGCTCTCCACTCTTCTGACAACAGTGTCATTATTTGCGGGTGGAGAAAGGCGTCCGCCAGTCCCGGCGCGCCGTGCATCACATGCTCCATCGCTTCCTGCAGGGCCTCCCCAGGCCAGTCTCTTTTTTTATAGTAGAAACGCGGAACCTGACAGTCCACGGGCACAAAAAAACCGCCCGCGTCCTCCGCCCGCAAAACCCTTCCCGGAAGCGCTGCGTCCTCCCACCAGTGTCTCTTGGCCGCGGTTATTTTATACATATCCTGCATGGGATGAAAGTAGACAATGCTCTCCGTTTCCATTGGTTTTCTCCTGTGCCGGTATCTTTTCTGACACAGTATATGTCTTTGGCCTTTCAGACATGCAGATAAATTTCCGACGCTCAGCCGTTTCGGCGGTTCACATGGATTCCACCAGCCTTTTTATCTCCTCAAAGGTTTCCGCCTGATTCACAATCCCTCTGAGTCTGGCGGAACCGGGCAATCCCGCCGTATACCATGACAGGTGCTTGCGCATTTCCCGGACACCGGTATACTCTCCCTTTGTTTCCATTTGCAGGGCGGCATGGCGCAAAATCATTTCCTTCTTCTCTTCCATGGAGGGCGAAGGCAGCGTTTGCCCGTCTTTCAGGTAAGCGGCTGTCTGCCCGAACAGCCACGGGTTGCCTCTGGCGGCGCGGCCGATCATCACACCGTCGCATCCCGTCTCCAAAAGCAGTCGCTCCGCGCTCTTTTCGTCCGTCACATCCCCGTTTCCGATCACGGGAATGGAAACCGCCTCTTTCACCCTGGCTATGATCTCCCAGTCCGCTTCTCCGCTGTAATACTGTTCTCTCGTTCTGCCGTGCACAGCCACCGCCGCCGCTCCCGCATCCTCCGCAATCTTCGCAAACTCTACCGCGTTGACGTGATCCGCGTCAAACCCTTTGCGTATTTTCACCGTCACAGGCTTCTTTATGGCCTTTGCCGTGGCCGCTATGATCCTGCCCGCCAGCTCCGGTTCCCGCATCAGCGCAGACCCTTCCCCGTTGTTCACGATCTTCGGCACCGGACAGCCCATGTTGATATCCAGCACGGCAAAGGGACGCTCCTCGAGCCGTTTCGCCATCTCGCTTACGATCTTCGGGTCCGAGCCGAACAACTGCAGGGAAACCTGCCCTTCCTGCGGATGAATCGCAAGCAGGCCCTCCGTATTTTTATTGTTGTACATAACCGCCTTTGCGCTCACCATCTCCATCCCACAAAGTCCCGCCCCCTGTTCGCTGCACAACAAACGAAATGGCAGGTCCGTCACGCCTGCCATGGGAGCCAGTATGAGATTGTTTTTCAGAGTCACGCCGCCGATCGCCAGCGGTTTCAATAAATGCCCCATACCTTTCACACCAATCCTCCATGTCTGATTCATAAACCGTGATACAAACAGACGGCCGTTTTGCCGTCAGTCCGATTCCGGTATCGGCTCATGGAGGATAAACACCCGGTAGTAGAGCTGCAGGGACTCTAACATCTCCTGCCTGTTCCTGCGGATTTCTCCCACCAGAAGGCCGCTGCTGATCTCGTCGTAGAGCAGATCGTCCTCCTCCGCGTCCGTCTCCAAGGAAATGCTGCCGTCCTCCTCAAAGACTATCGTGAAGACGCCGCCAACCTCCTCCGTGAAAAGCACGCAGATAATATGCAGCTCGTCCTTGATCGACTGCGGAATCTTATCAAATTTCTCATTAAAATAATATTTCTGCTCGTAAGCGTTCGCGCCGCAGAGCACGATTCTTTTATCCTCTTTTACCATCCGTCTGCTCCCACTGCCCTTCTACCGCCAAGAAACGACACACATGTCATGTTATTAAACGTAACCGTAAAGGCCCCTGACCGACACTTCCCCCGCATAGACAAGAACGGTTTCCCCCGTCTCCTTCTCCACGACCAGTTCCCCCGTATCGGTAATGCCCCGCGAAATGCCGGTATACTCTCCCGCCGGGTCCAATACGCGCACGGCTGCGTTTCTGCCGATCAGGCGCGCCTCATAGCGCTCCTTCAACGCGGACAGCGTAAGTTCCTTCTCAAAAATCTCATAGTCAGCCTCGAATCCCGCCAGAATCCGTGCCAACAGCTCCGCCCGGTCAAATTCTTTGCCGGACTCTATTTTCAAGGAAGTGGCCGTTTGGCGAATCTCCTCCGGAAAATCCGCCGTGCTCTCCTGATTCACGTTGACGCCGACGCCCGCCACGAGAAACTGCGTTTCGTTCATCTCCGGCGTCATGCTCATCTCCGTCAGAATACCGACCACCTTTTTCCCGTTCACCACGATATCATTGGGCCATTTGATGCCCGTTTCCAACCCCGTCACCTCGTGAATCGCTTCCGCCACGGAGAGCGCCATCACAAGCGTAACCATAGATGCCTTATCCGGGGCAAACGCCGGTCTGAGCACAATCGTAAAATAGATGGATCTGCCCGCTGGCGATTCCCACGACCTGCCTCTGCGTCCCCTGCCCGCGGTCTGTCTGTCCGCCACCACCGTCGTGCCGTGGGGGGCGCCTTCCTCCGCAAACCGCTTCGCATCAGGGTTCGTGGACCCGGTAGACTCAAAAAAGAGCAGCCGTCTCCCCGCCCATTTCGTGTGAAGCCTGCTGGCAATCTCACTCTCGGAATACATGCCCGCCGGACTCTCCACCAGCCGGTACCCGCGGCTTGGCACCGACTCGATCCGGTAGCCCTCCTCTTTCAACTGGCTGATCACCTTCCAGACCGCCGTGCGTGAAACGCCGAGACGGTCACAGAGCTGCTGTCCCGACACATAGTCCGCACTGTTCCGCAGACACGTTAAAATATCGGATCTGTCTGTCTTCATGGATTTATCTCCATTCCATAATGTATGTTACTATATATTTGCGAAACTCTCTTAATGTTGTTGAATTTGCACAAATAGTATAATCAACGCAGACTCGCTTTCGCTCCATTCCAAACGCAGCGGCGCTAGGCTCGAAAAAACCTCGCCAAGTGCCGGCGTTTTCCAAGGGTCTGCTTATAATTATTCTATTTGCACAAAAAGCCACGATTTGATGAGTTTCGCAATTACCTAATGTATATCATTTATCGTCATATCCGTCTGCACCTTTCACGCTCCCCCAAGTGTCACAACCATAACCGCCTTGATGGTATGCATCCGGTTTTCCGCCTCGTCAAACACGATGGACTGCGGCGACTCAAACACCTCGTCCGTCACTTCCAACTCCGCCATGCCATACTTTTCACCGATCTCCCTGCCGACCCCGGTTTCGTGGTCGTGAAACGCGGGCAGGCAGTGCATAAACACCGCGTCTTTTCCTGCCAGAGCCATGACCTTCGCGTTGACCTGATAAGGCGAAAGATCATGCAGTCTCTCCTCCCAGATCTGTTCCGGCTCGCCCATGGACACCCACACATCCGTGTACACCACGTCGGCTCCCGTCACGCCCTCGGCCACGTCCTCCGTCAGACGGATGGAACCGCCGTTTTCTGCCGCGATCTCCCGACAGGTCTTCACAAGCGCTTCCTCCGGGAAATACTTCTTGTCGGTGCAGGCCGTAAAGTGCATCCCCATCTTGGCACAGACCACCATCAGGGAATTGCCCATGTTGTAGCGGGCGTCCCCCATGTAAGTCAGCTTAATGCCTTTCACACGGCCGAAATGCTCCCGTATGGTCAATAGGTCCGCAAGCATCTGGGTCGGATGAAACTCATTGGTGAGGCCGTTCCAGACGGGCACGCCTGCGTGCTTCGCCAGTTCTTCCACAATCTCCTGCCCGTATCCACGGTACTCGATTCCCTCGTACATGCGCCCCAGAACCCGCGCCGTATCCGCAATGCTCTCCTTCTTGCCGATCTGGGAACTCGACGGGTCCAGATAGGTCGTTCCCAGACCGAGGTCATGGGCCGCCACCTCGAAAGAGCACCTCGTTCTGGTACTGGTCTTCTCAAAGATCAGCGCCACATTTTTCCCCCGCAGCGTGTCCACCGGGATTCCCTTCTTTTTCTTATCCTTCAAATCCGCCGCCACGTCCAGCATGTACAAGATTTCCTCCGGTGTAAAATCCAGAAGTTTTAAAAAATTACGCCCTTTCAAGTCCATGATACCATATCCTCCTTATGTAGTGTATGCGCCGCACAAAATCTTAACAGGACGGTTCCGCAGAGCCGCCCTGTCGTTTTACTTTATAAAAATAGCAACGATTTTTATTTTAAGATTTCTCTCGCCGAAGCCGCAAGTCCCGCCAATCCCTGAATTTCCGAGGGAATGATAA